>NZ_JAUBPS010000106.1:0-14780 GCF_036700865.1 Microcoleus sp. S13C4 | reverse complement strand
TTTAGCTGGCATTTTTGTAGAGATTGACTAAACTCATTTTTTATTATACCCTATTTAAAGGCACAACAGCTTATTGGCAATCGGGGATTGGGAATCGCTAATTGGGAATTCTCTTCCTTCTTCCTTCTTCCTTCTTCCCTCTTCCTTCTGCCTTCTTCCTGACATCAGTTACATCCGTTACATCCGTTACAGAATCCGTTGCCGAACTTCCCTCTTCCTTCTTCCCTCTTCCCTCTTCTATTCTTGATTGCCTTTGCCGTTCCAGTATCCGTTATCTGCAAGGCGCCAAGCACCCCCAGCATTGCCCGTTAAATCGCTATCTTCCACGGTAGCAATGCCATCTCTGTAAACGGCGATCGCCTCACCTTCATTACCATTAATCCGACACCGACGCACGATTAATTTTCCTCCCAATCCGACACCTATTCCTAAGCTGCCGTTGTCAAAAATACTGCAATCTTCTACCGTTGCTTTCCCATTATCCGATATAAAAATTCCGTTCCATACCCCATCATGAATTTGACTGCGGCGGAGGATAGAATTTGCATCAGGGCCGCAAATTCCCACCACAGAATAGTCCGCAGAAGTGATATCGCTGTCTTCTATGATTAACTCGCCTTTGCGAATATCTACAGCGTAATATTTCCCAGTTGCGCTCAGGGTTAAACCCCGCACTAAAGCAGTATCAGTTGCCATTTTAATGCAGTTTGAGTTGATACTTTCAATCACAATGCGATCAACCTCTCCGCTGCCGATAATTTCTACCGATTTGTCGAGAATTAGACTTTCGCGATAAACGCCTGGATGCACCTCAATGCGCGTGCCCGGTGCTGCATTTTTCAGCGCTTCGCTAATAGTAGTATAATCGCCTTGACCCTGCTGAGAAACAACAAATTCTTGACTCTTCCCAACTTTGGTATCTGAAGTAGATGCTTCAATTTGTTCTGATTCCGGCTCAAAATGCTCAGATTGTCGATCGCCCGCTTCGGAAAGTTGCGATGTTAGCAGCAAGCGTTCTTGATAAACTGTCTCTAGTTGGTGTTCTAACTCGGATACTTGAGATTGAAGTTGAGCTTGATTCTGGTTTGCTGTCTCGATTTGACTTTGAGTTTCCGAGAGTTGAGAATAAAGATGCGATCGTTCTCTGTTAGCCGTTTCTAGCTGAGATGCCAATTCAGAGCGAGTTTGACGCACACTTTCTAACTGACTTTCTAAGTCGGATACTTGAGATTGAAGTTTAGTTTGATTCTGATTGGCTGTCTCGATTTGACTTTGCAATTGGGAGAGTTGAGAAGAAAGGTGCGAGCGTTCGGTGTTAGCAGTTTCTAGCTGAACTTCTAATTCAGAGCGAGTTTGACGCAGAATATTTAGCTGATTTTCTAAGTCGGATACTTGAGATTGAAGTTGAGTTTGATTTTGATTTGCCGTCTCGATTTGACTTTGCAATTCCGAAATTTGAGAAGTGAGGTGAGATTCCAATTCAGAGCGACTTTGACGCACACTTTCTAACTGATTTTCTAAGTCGGATACTTGAGATTGAAGTTGAGTTTGATTCTGATTGGCTGTCTCGATTTGACTTTGCAATTGGGAGAGTTGAGAAGAAAGGTGCGAGCGTTCGGTGTTAGCAGTTTCTAGCTGAACTTCTAATTCAGAGCGAGTTTGACGCAAGCTATTTAGCTCATTTTCTAACTCGGATACTTGAGATTGAAGTTGATTTTGATTTTGATTTGCCGTCTCGATTTGACTTTGCAATTCCGAAATTTGAGAAGTGAGCTGAGATTCCAATTCCGAGCGACTTTGACGCACACTTTCTAACTGGTGTTCTAACTCAGAGATTTGAGATTGAAGTTGATTTTGATTCTGATTTGCTGTCTCGGTTTGACTTTGCAATTCCGAGAATTGAGAAGTGAGTTGAGATTCCAATTCCGAGCGATTTTGACGCACACTTTCTAGCTGGTGTTCTAACTCAGAGATTTGAGATTGAAGTTGATTTTGATTTTGGTTTGCTGTCTCGGCTTGACTTTGAATTTCCGAGAGTTGAGAATAAAGTTGCGATCGTTCTGTGTTAGCTATTTCTAGCTGAGATTCTAATTCAGAGCGATTTTGACTCAAACTATCTAGCTGAGCTTCTAAGTCGGATACTTGAGATTGAAGTTGAGTTTGGCTCTGGTTGGCTGTCTCGATTTGACCTTGGGATTCCGACAGTTGAGAATAAAGGTGCGAGCGTTCTGTGTTAGCAGTTTCTAATTGAGCTTGCAGTTCTGATAACTGAGACTGGAGTTGCGAGCTATCTCCCTCCTGGCGATGTAGCTGAGACTCCAATTCTGACAACTCAGACAGCAGTCTCTCTCGCTCTAAAACAACCATTTCGGATTGAAGTTGTAGTTCATGAACTTGAGAGTTTAACTGCATTTTATCCAGATTAGCAGCTTCTAACTGTCTTTGCAGTTCTAATAATTCAAAAGGAGGTTCCTGTGCTTGTTCGCGAGGGGTTTGCAATTGAGAGTTGAGTATTTCGCGTTCTTGCTCTGCACTCTCCAATTGAGCTTGTAGCTCTGACAATTCCGAAGTAAATTGCGATCGCTCTGCTTCGACTAATTGCAGTTGAGCTTGCAAACCCGACAGTTGAGACTGAAGTTGCTCCCGCTCTTCTATGGAGCGATCGAACTTAATTTGAATTTCTGACAACTGGTACTGTACCTGCAATCTGCTTTGGCTAGCCGTTTCCAACTGACTCTCAAATTCCGACAGCAGAGCGTGAAATTGAGAACGTTCTGCATCAACCGTCTCTAACTCGGCTTGCATTTCCAGCAATTGAGCGTTAAGTTGCGATCGCTCCTGATCCGCAACTTCTAACTGATATTTAAGTTCTGCCACTTCTGTTAACTGCGACTCAGCTTGCTGAGCATTTTCTAGCTGAAACTGCAAATCAGCAATCAGAGAATCAATTTGCGATCGATCCTGGGCAATTCCTGCCAAAAATCCTTCCATTTCCGCCACTTGATTTTTTAAAAAATCTTGCTCGCGAGTCACAGTTTCCAACCGACTTTGCAACTGCGATAATTCAGAATTTAGCTGATTTTCATGCTGCACCTTTTGCCGCAATTCCGAATTTCTGGCATCCAACTGAGCCGCCAAATTCGATATAGCCTCCTGCGAACCCTGCATCCGCACCAAATTGCGTGAATTTCGCTTATTCAAAATTAGCCAGCAGACTAATGCCCCGCCTCCAACTCCTATTAATAAAAGTAATGCTTCCATTTGTTTTATCCAATTAATATAAATTTAGTGATTTTGATGCTGACCAAAAAAATGGACATCCACAACTCGCTATCTTACTCAAAGCTATCACAACTTGCCAGCCTGTGTTCACTTGGCTCAACAATTTATATTTCTTTACAAATCCCTTTTGTTGACAGGTAAGGTGCGCCCAGCGCACCCTGCAAGTCCGATTAATGAAGCAAATCCACAATATGAGGAATAATTTCGATATGCTGAGTCAACAAATAATCCAACCTATCCGCCAATAAACTAAAAATTAAATCGTTATAACTCATTCCGTATTCCGCCAAACCTAAAGCTACCAAACTCGTCACATTTTCCCCTGGATGTTTCAGATCAGGTTTGGGATTTGCTTCCAAAACATAAAGTGAGCCATCAGCATCACTTCGGACATCGATACGCACCAAACTGTTCAAACTAAACTCCCAATAAATTTTTCGAGCTAACTCAATTAACTCTTGTTTGAGTTCAGGTTCCTCACCCCCCATCAACCGTCCTCTGTCGGCCGTAATCGCCTTTTGATCCATAGAAGTAAAGATACGTTCGTCAGGCTCCAGCACGCGCTCTATCGTCGAAAAAGCCAAAGGTTGCGTATTTTTAGAGAAACCGCCTTTAGCATATTTAACATAGCCACAAACCGCTACACAAAATTCTCGTCCAGGCAAATACTTTTCAATTAAAGCAGTATTGTGAGTGTCTCGGTGAACTTCCGAAACTGCCTGAGACAAACCCTCAATCTTGTCTACAAAATGAACGTGCAGGGAAGCGCGACCGGATACTGGCTTAACAACAAACGGCCCTTGATAGTCACCAAAAGCAATGGCAAAACGCTGATGCAAATGAGGATGCAAAATCCCTTGAGAAGGATGCCAGGTCATAAACGGAGCGGTTTTAATTCCAACTGATTGCAGTTCCCGTTTAAAAGCGTGTTTGTTATCTAAAATTGAACTATTTAGAGGATTGTGACCGACATAAGGCATTCCCAACATTTCCAACAATGCGGGAGTGTGACAAACAGGATTGTAGCCCTGGACTCCGCCAGTATTCATCCACACTAAATGGATATTTTTTTGTTTTAGTTGTTCGCCTAACTTCATGTCATCAGGCATGACAAAGACTTGCTGAAAACCAATTTCTGCTAAGGCTTTAGCAATCTCGCGGGCGACGACTTCGTAACTCTTCCAAGCGCGGGGATTGTGAGTTTTGTAAATCACAGAACCAGGGCGACCACAGTCGCCGCCGAACACTACAGCAATCCGCAATTTAGCAAACAGCACCTCTAAATAGTGAGGCAGCAAACTAAAGTCATAATGCCAGCGATTCATGCCAATTGATGTTGGAATCATTTAAGTATTTTTTCCTTTGTGTTTCATTTTTGAGCGACAGAACCGCTAGATTTTCCTAAATATATTCCCGCCAAAACCACAGAAAAAGCCAACCAATTAAACAAGCTCAAACTTTCCGAAAACAGCACCCAAGCCATAATAGCCGTAATTACGGGTTCTAGCAGCAGGAAAAAAGCTACAAATTCCGAGGACAAACGACCTAGACTGTGGATAAGCAGTCCCTGACCGAAAGCTTGGCAAATCACCGCCAAAGCAATTACAGCCAGCCATCCCTGCCCAGAATAAGGGAAAACTCGATCGCCCGCCAGCAGAACCAGTGGCAAAACCAATATACTGCCAATAAAACAGCGCCACATCAATATAGTGGTTGCCGGAAACTTGGTTCGCAAATGTTCTGAAATGAGCAGATTTCCTGCATAAAACATCGCCGATAAAAGAGCAGCAATGTCGCCGACAAGATTGTCTCCAGCAGTTTGCAAATCGTCCATTCCGATCGCAATTGCGCCAGACAAAGCCACCGCCAGTCCCACCAAAAACCTGTTGTCAAAGCGCCGCCCCAACAGCAGCCATCCCCCGAAAGTAGTAAATAAAGGAGTTAAGTTTCGCAGTACAGTAGAATTAGCGACATTGGTCTGACTCAGTGACCAGGCCCAGAAACCCACAGAAGCAGAAGAAACCACGCCTACCGCTGTTAACAGCATCACATCCTGCAGAGTGTAGCTCGATCGCTCTTCAACTTGTTCCCCAGACATTCGGCGACGCGCAGCACCCGCACCATTCCACACTCCAAATACTACAGTTGCTATCCACAAACGGTTAAAAACAGTAGCATTCGGGCTGATTTCCCGTTCGCTCAACCTAATAAAAATCGCAGCCAGCGACACCGCTAGCAGCGCCGCCGACAGCGAAACGATCGCCCAAAATTTACCTTGACTGTCAGCTAATTCACCGTTTTTTAAATTCTCCGGGCTTCTAGAAACAATACTTGTCTTTTCTTCAGTTGTTAAAGCGGAGTTTAACTCATTATCCTCGCAAATCTTGCCCAGAAGTTCAATATTGGGCTCTGGCAATTCCAGTTTTTTTGACATTATTAAAATTTCCAATGAAGGCAGAAGGCAGTTGTGTAGGGTGCGTGACGAAAGAAAATTTGGGCGACGAATGGAGTGACTCAAAAGTCACGCACTCTACTTACTAGGGCTGTACCAACTATTTTTTATAGTTAACAGCAGTTTAGGTTGAAGGTTTAACAGAAAGCCTCGTCAAGGCCTCCTTTAGCGCCGGCGGCAATTGCCGGATAATCTTGTTCTTGTCGCGATCGACACCAACCAAAGTTACCTGTGCTGTCACATATAACTCCTGAGTATCAGCCGATCGAATTTCGTAATCCCAAAGCAGCCGCACACCCTCGGTAGCAGCGATCCGCGTTCTGACTGCCACAGATTGACCCATTTGTACAGCCCGGTGGTAGCGTAGGGAAAGTTCCACCACAGGCAATTCCAAACCCTGCGCCACCCAGTCTGCATACTGAATGCCAAGAGAGCGCAAACTTTCCACCCTAGCCTCCTCCATCCAAGCCAGATAACTACCGTGCCAAACCGCACCGCTGTAGTCAGTATGGTGAGGGTACACTCGCACCAAATATTCAAACCAGCCCTCAGAGTCCATCCCGCGCCGGTTTTGAATAGCACCAGCCGGTGCGAGTTCTGGTTGAGTTCGATCGTTCTCTAACACGTTACAAATTGTTCCAAAACGCTACATTTCTATAAATCATAAGTCAAACTTCAGGCTTATGCTTGACAGTAAGAAACTAGAGTACCAACGCCCTAGTTTAACGTCGCACAAGAAAACTCAACTGTTTTTACCGCCAAAACCATGATAGAAAAAATTTTAGTAGCCGTCGCCGGTCGCGGCTTGTGCGAAGAGATGTTTAATATGTTGATGGACATCCCTTCCTTGCAAAAAACCTCTGTCACCGTCTTGCACGTCGTGCCGCCCCAAGTAACATCCGATGGCATGGCCGAGAAGTTGGAAGAAGGAGGAAAGATTTTAGCACAAGCAGTCCAGTCTTTAAAAATAGATCCCAGCAGAGTTAATCCTCGACTCAAACAGGGAGATCCCAAAACAACAGTTTGCCAAGTCGCAGAAGAAGAACAATCCGACTTAGTAATCATGGGTTCGCGGGGACTCGGACGGCTGCAATCGATTTTGGAAAACTCAGTCAGCCAGTACGTTTTCCAGCTAACATCCCGACCGATGCTGTTAGTAAAAGACGACATCTACGTCAAAAGAATCAAGCGCGTCATGGTGGCGGTAGACAAATCAGAAGCTGCCAAACAGTCATTACAGCTTGCGCTATCTTTGGTCAAAGAAGTCAGTGGCGGAGAGATAATTTTAGTACACGTCACCAAAGATTTGACGGGAAAAGCCAGCACAGATTTAACAGCAAGTGCTGAAAAAGACGCCGTATTAGCCCCAGCAGTAGCACTAGCGAAACAAATGGGAGTTAGCTACCGCTGCGTGAGTGCTACAGGCAAGCCAGGGGAAGAAATTTGTCGAATTGCAGACGACTTGAATGCAGACTTGTTGGTGCTCGGTTCCCCAGATCGGCGGCCTAACGTTGCCAAAAACTTTGTGGATATCGATCGACTCCTGGGAAATTCCCTATCAGACTACGTGCGAGTTTATGCCAACTGTCCCGTCTTGCTAGCCCGCACAGTCGGCTAGAATCTCATCATTAACAGTTAGCAGCTAACACTCAACAGTTAACAAAAAAAGCGCCTCAGCAAAAAGCTGTTGGCGCTTTTTTTTGCAACCAGCTTGCATCAGACAGAAACAGCAGCAGTTGCTAATCTTTTCTGCTTTGACGGCTAGCCGTTTGAATGTACAGAATGATTAGAAAAACACTGGGAACCAATACAAACAGAATGGTTGCCACAAACCCTAAATCGTTAACTTCCATGAAGACGCTCGCCTCTATCGGAAAATAGGAAAATACACACAACTAGGATATCACTCAAAGGTAGAAGGCAAACTTGAATACAGCAGAAGCCAGCACTAGACAGTGGAATAGGTAAAAAATCAAAATTCAGAATCCAAGAATTTTTATTTCCTTTTGTCCCATGCCCAATGCCTAATGCCCAATACCCACTGGCAGTTAGGGCTTAGTCTTCACGCTCACCTGGCCGTTGACCGTAGCTTGACAAGCCAACCGATAGTTTTCGGGCTTCTTCTTGAGCTTGCGGTTCTCAAAGTCAGTCCGGGGCGACAGATTTTCACTTCCCTCGACAATTTCCACAATACAGGTGCCGCATTGACCGTAGCCCCCGCAATTCATCATCTTTCCCGAAAATGTGTACAAATCGATGCGGTTTTCTAGAGCTTTGAGCCTCAAATTGGCTCCGTCTGCTGCGATGACTTCCTGATTTTCCTTCACAAACTTGATATTGGCCATTGCCGATTCCTTAACGCAGTTGACATCGAACTCTATTACAAAATATTAACTAATGTGTCGGACGTTTAATACCCGATGTCTAATTGCCTTTGTGATTAAAGGTACGCGCGAGTGTAGCTATCCCTTAGGGAATCGTCCCAACCGAATCTTAAGGAGCATCCGAGAGGTTATTAGTCGGAAGATTGCTCACAGCCCGCTGGAGAGACGAAAGTCCCAGGTTGTAGGTGACAATTGCCGACAATCGGTTTCTCTCAGCCCTAGTCAAATCAGTTTCCGCCTGAATCACATCCGTCTGAGTACCCACGCCAGCTTGAAACCGCAGTCGGGCCAGACGCAGAGCTTCCCTTGACTGCAAAACCCCCGCCTCTGAAGTTTCGATATTCTCAAAACTCGACTCCAAGCCAAAATAAGCTTGTTCCACTTCCCGGCGAACCTGGTTGCGGAGTTGGTCAAATCGACTTTCGGCGATCGTAATATCAGCATTTCGCTGTCTCACCCTCGCGTTCGCCGCGCCCCCATCGAAGATACTCCAAGTCAGGCTCGCCCGGATCGAATACCCGTCCGCCCAGCCGCGAGTAGCATACGGGTTGGGGTCGTCAGGGTCTTGTCCCAGGACGTTATAACTACCCCCAACACTCAGTTGAGGCAAACGCCCCGCCTGAATCGATCGCCTCTGCTGCTTGCTGATATCCCTCTGCACCAACTGCTGTTCCAACTCGGGGCGATTCTTAAAAGCCTGCACGATACTCTCTTCCAAAGATAGCCTCCAAGATCCCGCTTGCTCTACCGGGTCAGCCGCTGTCAAGTTCGTTGACTGGCTGATATTCAAAATTTCAGCCAGACGCCGCTGGGCAACTCGCTGATCACGACGAGCAACTGACAGTTGTTGCACTTCGTTAGCCAAATTTGCCTGAGCCTGCAACACAGCAAACCGGGTTCCCACCCCTGCCCGTTCCAGGGCTTCGGCATCCCGCAAACTTTGCTGGGCATTTCTCACCGAAGCTTGGCGGATGGCAACTTGTCCGTCTGAGTTTTGCAAGTTGTAGTAAGCCTCAGCAGTGTCGAAGCGGAGTTGCTCGGCTTGGCGTTCCACATCGAGTTCCCGAAGGCGCAACTGTTCCTCTGCAGCGCGGATGTTAGCGCGCCGTCTTCCGAACAAATCGACATCATAGCTCAACTGCAAAGTGCTGTTGAGACTGTTGCTGCCGAAATTTGTGCCGGCTTGGGGGGCGGGCTGCCCGGTTCCGTTAGCCCGAGAGTTGAGGCGGCGCTGTGCAGCCCGGATTCCTAGTTCTCCGCCGGCACTTACAGAACGGCTGGCGTCCATTTGAAAATTCAGGTCTGGATAAAGAGCAGCTTGCTGTTCGCGCAAAGCAGATCTGCTTTGTTCCACTTGCTTTCCGGCGATTTGCAAAACTTGGCTGTTGCGGCGGGCGAGGTCGATCGCCTGCTGCAAGGTAATTGATTCAGTTTGCTCGATCCTGACATCCTCTGGCTTTGTCGGAAACAGCAGCGGATTCGGGTTGGGTTCCAGGGAAGTCGGAGGCTTAGTATCTAAAATGCCCTTCGGGGGCACAGGAGGGAAACTTTCGTTCGGAGTGCCTCGGAGAATCGGTACCGGGGAACTGGGCACAGGAATATTGTTGGGAGGGTTCCCAGAAGGCTGCTGAGTCTCTCTCGGTTCCAACCCTCTTAGAGGCGGAGGCGTTGAACCGCCCTGAGATAGAGTTGATGGGGAAGCCGGAGCAGCCTGTTGAGGCTTTGATGCTTGCTCGGGCTGGGTTCGAGTTGATGCGATCTTTGCTCCCCCTTGCTGCTGAGACTCGGAGGTTTTAGGGTTAAGGGCGATCGACTGTTCGGGTGCTGATGCTGATTCTGGCGCTGTGTTCGAGGTCGATCGAATATTCTGCCCTAATTCGACGAGCTGATTGCTAAGGGCGGGACTGTCCTGAGATTGAGCCGGAGGCTGTGCTGAAGCACTCTGTGGGGCGTTGCTGAAAGTAATTGCAGCGCCTACTCCGACTACCACGATTTGACGAAAAACACGCATAATTTTTTAATTACTCTGCAATCCTAGAGACAATTTTAGAGCAAGATTGAGGTCTCAAGTTTCTAGTCTGTAGCCTGAACTCGACGGTTACAAGTCACAATTACCATACTCATCTTAACTTTTGAATGTTCGATTCAAAATTTAGAATTTAACTTCAGCAGTTGCCAGACCGATCGCCGCCGAGATTAGTTCCTCTACTCCACTCACCGGCAAAATCCGGGTTTTCAGCGAGCTGGCGAGCTGTTCGAGGGTCATGTCGTCTAGAAAACGCGGTTCCCCCTGTTTTAGCATCACCGAGGGCAGCAGGATGCCATCTCCCAAGTCTCGCCCCTGCAAAGATTCCAGCAAATCTTGCCCGGTGAGCAAACCCGTGACAGTGATAGTTTGTCCCCAGTAGTGGCTGCACAGTGCTGCCATGTTGACGGACAAGCCGGGAATTTGGTTTAGTTGTTGTACGATCGGCTCAAAAGCTTTTTCTACAGCATTCCCCACCACCCAAACTAACTTGCGCGGCGGCTCGACTGGCATCGGTTGCAGCTTCTCAAAAGCCGTTTCAAACTGCTGGATAAACTGGCGGATAGAACCGACACCGTTACCAATTTGCGGGTAATCTTCGTAATCGGCAGCCGATGGCAACTCTAAACCCGCTATTAAAAACCACTCGTCAGCCAGCCAAATACAGCGCGATTTTGAATTCTGCTTTTTCGCCTTTTTGCCACCTTTTCCTGTACTCAAAAGCCCTTGAATTTTCTGCACTTGTTCGATTACTTCTCGCGCTTTTTCCGCAGTTACTGCGATTAGTTCATCTTCTGCTGGGCGAAAGCGAGTTAAACCCACCGGCACTACAGCCACCGAGGCGACAGCGGGAATATTTCCGGTATGAAACTTTGCCAAATCTAACAAAGTGCGTTCTAAATGTTCGCCATCATTAATACCAGGACAAACAACTACTTGAGCGTGAAGTTGCAAGCGGCGTTCTTGAAACCATTTAATTTGTTCGAGAATCTGCCCAGCGCGGAGATTTTTTAACAGCCTAATTCGCACTTCCGGTTCCGTAGCGTGTACGGAAACATACAGAGGAGAAAGCCGCATTTGTGCGATTCGATCCCACTCTTTTTGAGTCAAATTTGTCAGAGTGAGATAGCTACCATAAAGAAAACTAAGTCGGTAGTCATCATCTTTGAGATACAAAGTTTCGCGCTTTCCCGGAGGCTGCTGGTCGATAAAGCAAAAAGGGCAGCGATTGTTGCACTGGATTAGTCCATCAAAAAGAGCAGTTTCAAATTCCACTCCCAAGTCTTCGTCATACTCTTTTTCTATTTCTAACTTGTGAGTTTTGCCTTTGGCATCTAAAACTTCTAGTTCGAGAAATTCATCGGCGCACAGGAATTGATAGTCGATTAAGTCGCGGGGTTTTTGACCGTTGACGGCCACGATTGAGTCTCCTGCTTCAAATCCGATTTCGGCGCCGATGCTGTCGGGGATAACTTTGGTGATCAGGGCGGGCAGGATTGATAATTCGCTCATATTTATTAGTTATTAATAATTAGTTATTTGTTGTTATTAGTGGGACTGTGTTACACTTGTTTTGAGTTGATACAGCTTAGGCTACTTTATCGCCAACGATGACAGCAATTGGAACCGCATAATGAATTTCATCGCCTCGAAAATGCGCGCCAATTCCGAGACTATCAACACTAATATCATCTCTAAAAATTTCTCGGATCTTCTGGTCATCGCCGGGGTTGGGAAAAGAAGCAGCTAACTGTTGTTCTAGCCCAAGTTCTACCTTGTAAAAAGCCAATTTAACATTTTGAAGATTGGCATCTGCGACTAATTTTGGAAACTCTTCCAGAGTCAAGGCGCGAGTATGAGAGGGATCGCGCAACTTCTCAATCCGGTCATAAGCATTCACTTTATCCGGTGGCAAAGCAACATCAGCAATCAGGATTCGACCACCTGGACGACATACGCGAACCATCTCTGATAGAACAACATCTGGCTGCAAAAAATGATGGAAAGCGTAACGACTCAGAACAAGAGAAAAACTAGCATCGGGAAATGGTAGTGTTTCAATATCTCCTTGTTGCCAGGACAGATTAATCAAGTTTTTCTGTTGCGCCAGAATCTGGGCTTGCTCGAGCATCGCTGGTGTGATATCAATGCCAGTAACGTGACTGGCAACTTCCGCAAAAGCACAACTAACAATACCTGAACCGCAAGCAACATCTAGAACTGTGTCTTTGTCAGATACACTCGCCATTTCTCTCAGCAGGTACAGAGACTCTTGATTTGTGTGAGCGTACAATTTAGAGAAGGGAATTGCCTGACGAGTGAACTGGTCGATGATGGATTCCTGATGTGCGGTCATAGTTTAGGATGTGGCTAGCGGAGAATGTTTACAGTTTAACTTGTCTAGGCTGAATCGGGCGATCGCCCAATTCAGCCGAGGCGAGTGAATTGTCTTTAACAGAATTGACTTGTCGGGTTGCTAAATATACAGCATTATATTCTTTCCATAAACACTCCTGCAATCCGCACCTTAAAAGTGATTCCGGGTAGCGGAGGCTGCCATCTAAGTTGCACTGCTTGTTGTATCCATTGTGCTGCATCAGAGGGTGCTACGGGTTTCACTTCTTGCGTGGAAATAATCTCCCACACTCTTACTTCTGGTGGCGCTCCATCTCGACGTTTCACCGGTATCCATTCACAGTTAGTTTCACTCCAACATTGAGGATGAGGTCGATCGGTGATGATAACTAACACCGATCCCGGTTTTTCAGCGTGTTGGACAGCAACATGAAGATTTCCGCAACCGTAGTCTGCTTGCGTATTAGTAGCTTGTCTTCGGATTAGCCAGATGAAAGGCTCCCTATCAACAATTATTTTTCTTGTTCCTTTTTTCGGTATTGACATAGTTTGCTAAGGTCGATCGCATTTACAATCAGGATCAGTCCTGGGTTGTGAATTTAGCTTGGCTGTGAGAGGATGTATCAAAAATATGTATTTATGAAACTCAAAATTTTGACGGGACTCCTGACAGGGTTAGTTGTTTCTGCCAGCACAACAGCGCTCTTTTGTCAACCCAGCCGTGCGGGAAATCATAGCTTTTTGTGCAACGGTAGTCTCAAATATTTTAGCACTGGGATTCTGAACGGAGAACCAGTTTTCAATCACGGGATTCCGATTAATACCAGTTTGAGATTATTAGCATCAGCTCAAGTGGATGTAGGGGTAAAGATTCCGAGTGCGTCTGCGGCGGCAGGGGAAAAAGCTGAAGATTTCTTTATTCGGGGTGAGGAAAAGTATGAAAAAGGAGATTATCAAGGCGCTATAGCCGCTTACACTCAAGCAATTGCGCTTAATCCTAATTATGCAGAAGCCTACAACGGCAGGGGAAATGCCCGCTATACTTTAGGAGACAATAAGGGTGCTGTAGCCGATTACAACGAAGCTTTGCGAATTAATCCTAACTATGTAGAAGCCTACATCAGCCGGGGGAATGCCCGCGATGACTCAGGAGACAGGGAGGGCGCTATAGCCGATTACAACGCAGCTTTACGAATTAATCCCAACGATGCCTCAGCCTACTACAACCGGGGAGTTACCCGCTATCGTTTGGGAGATAACAAGGCTGCTGTAGCCGATTACACCGAAGCTTTGCGAATTAATCCTAACTATGCCTCTGCATACAAAAACCGGGGAATGGTGCGCTCTAAATTAGGAGACAAGCAAGGTGCGATCCTCGATTTCAACGAAGTTTTACGAATTAATCCTAACGATGCTCTTGCTTACTACAACCGGGGGATTATCCGTTATATTTCAGGAGACAATCAGGGTGCTTTAGCCGATTTTAACGAAGCTGTGCGAATCAATCCTAACTCTGCCGAAGCATACACGAACCGGGGGAACGCTCGCGATGATTTAGGAGACCGTCAGGGTGCACTTGCCGATTACGATCGAGCTTTGCAAATTAATCCTAAGTTAGCCGATGCCTACTTAAACCGCGGCGTTACCCGCTCTCGTTTAGGAGACAAAAAGGGTGCTATAGCCGATTACACCGCAGCTTTGCGAATCGATCCTAATTTAGCCGACGCCTACTTGAGCCGGGGAATTGCCCGCGCTGAAGGGGGAGACAAGCCCGGGGCGATGCAAGACTTTCAGAAAGCAGCAGACTTATTTCAGCAGCAAGGTGATCAAGATAACTATCAAAAAGCCATTAACAATTTGAGAAAACTTCAATAAACTGCCAAAAATTCCGAAAGGTCGATCGCACTACTAAGCGCTAAAAAAGAGAATAATTAGAACCTAAACTTCTTAAAAAAGTTTAGGTTCTAATTAAACATTATCATACTCATATAATTTAATTGTTTTTCGGACTTTTATTAGTTACTACAGGGCGGGTGAATGGGTTATGTAAATCAAAGAAGAGTCTTAAGATAAAATTAAATAAAAGACGGAGATAAATCATTAGCCTTCCTCGTTAAAAGCACGCACATTTTATCTCAATCTGCCCTATCTAAATAGATTTTTAACTATCAAAAAATTCGTTAACTTTGCGGCTTTTTTATTTGAGTAAGCTGTTGTGCCTTTAAATAGGGTATAATAAAAAATGAGTTTAGTCAATCTCTACAAAAATGCCAGCTAAAAA
>NZ_JAUBPS010000013.1:17812-107238 GCF_036700865.1 Microcoleus sp. S13C4 | reverse complement strand
CCTCATTCTCTCCCGGCGCGGTGGCTCTAGTTCTTCTGAAAGCCACCGTTCTCATCTTTAGTTAGTCTAAACTACAGTGAATATCTAACGGATCTGAAACTGGCTTCCCATCCAAAAATCTCAGAAGTTCTTCCACCGAATAACCAGCTCTCGCAGCGAGCTTAGCCAAGTTTTCAGTATCAGGAACCGTATCGCCCCTTTCCCAAAGCTGAACAGCGGTAGCGGAAACGCCCAAAAGCTTACCAAACGCTCGCTGACTCATTGTTCCGCAAGCAGTTTTGATGATTTCGCTAAGTTTTTGTCTATTTTGGATGTTCACGACTCGAAGGTTACTCAACCGTATCTACCAGTCTACTTACGAAGTGATATATCAACTATATTTCCCAGACGACTCAGCCGCCGCCGCGAGTCTATCCATCACGGCTCTACCAACCACGGCTAACTCACTAATTGGTATACATTGAATTTTTTTCAGCAGATCGTTAGTATCTACCGGTTCACGCATGGGTTTGCCTTCCAAATGAGCCAGCAGCTCTTCAAGTGTAAACCCCGCCCTCACAGCAATCTGAGCCAAATTTTCTGTATCTGGGATGCTCTGACCTTTTTCCCACAACTGAACCGCAGTCGCAGAGACGCCCAGAAGCTTGCCGAATGCCCGCTGACTCATCGAACCGCGAGCTAGTTTGACAATCTCGATCAATTTTTTCTTAGCTTCTGCGTTCACAACTGCCGTCACTACTTAATCCCACATAACTCAGTTTACTTCCCAACTCCTAAATTTTCCACTTGCAATTCATAATTAAACTTGACACAGAAAATAATTGCAAGTAAACTAATAATTACAAGTTAAGTTTTGATAGGCCCAAGGAGTCGCTAAACAAATGGTTCTGAGCGAGGAACCCAACATAAGGGGACAGCCCGATCGAACTTTGAAACCGAAGACAGACATCAGGGAAAGTAAAAATGACCAAGAGACGCAATCTAAAAACTCACCAGCCCAGCCACACCCGTCAAAGCCTTACAGCCTCCGGTTGGCTAAAACCCCAGTGCTGGCAAATCTCCAAAACAGAAGCCGCCGAAGCCCTGAGAATGCACGTCAACCGCATACTCAAAGTTTACCCCAAACAACATCAAGTAATAGTTGTTTACCTGAACAAGAAAGCACAAAAATGCAGTTCCTTTTTCAGCTACAGACTATTTGCCAGATGGCAACAAGAGGCGATCGCAGCAATTGCCAGTTGTCGAAACCAGCAAATCCTAGCACCGCTAGAAGTCATTGTACAATACGACCTCGAACATTTCAAATATCCAGTGGCGATCGCCGATGCAATTTGGGAAGCCCTACTCAACCAGATCTCCCGCGTAACAAGGGAACTGAGGCTGAGCAAACAATGCGCCTAGCCCCCCATCACTCCATCAATTAGTAGAAGCAGCCAACTCAGCCAAACGTTCCTGCTGGTCCTGAGAAATGCAAGTTTGAATAATCCCCTCAATATCTCCTTCCAAAACACTATTGAGCGAGAAATTTTCCCCCAAACGGTGGTCGGTAGCCCTATTGTCCTTATAGTTGTAAGTGCGAATTTTTTCCGATCGCGAACCAGTACCAACCTGAGCCAAACGCCGCGACTTCACCTCATCCTGCTGCTCCCGCAACTTCATCTCATAGAGCTTAGCCCGCAAAATCTGCATTGCCCGCTCCTTATTCTGCAACTGACTGCGCTCCTCAGTACAGAAAATCCGAATTCCCGTCGGCTTGTGAAACAAATCCGCAGCAGTTTCCACCTTGTTCACGTTTTGGCCGCCAGCGCCGCCCGATCGAGCCGTACTCATCTCAATATCCTTCGGATCGATGTGAATCTCCACATCATCAACCTCCGGCATCACAGCCACCGTCGCCGTCGAAGTATGCACCCGGCCGCCAGCCTCAGTCACAGGCACGCGCTGCACCCGGTGTACTCCAGCCTCAAACTTCAGCTTGCTGTAAACGCTGTCGCCTGTAATTTCCAGAATCACCTCTTTAAAGCCGCCCATTTCCGCCAGCGACTCGCTCACCAACTTCACCTGCCAGCCTTGAGTTTGAGCGTAACGGGAATACAGGCGCAGCAAATCTCCCGCCCAAATACTAGCCTCATCTCCGCCAGTACCCGCTCGAATTTCCAGCATAATATTCTTGTCATCATTCGGGTCGCGCGGCAGCAGCAAAACCTTCAAACGACTTTCCAAACTCTCCAGTTTAGACTCAAGTTCCTCAACTTCCAGCGCAGCCATTTGCTGCATTTCTCGATCGCCCGCTGCTTCCTTGAGAACCTGTCGCGCGCCCACCAAATCTTCCTGAGTGGTTTTCCACAGAGCAAAAGTATCGACCACTTCCTCCAAGGACGATCGAGCTTTCGCTACCCGTTGAAACTCTTGATTGTCCCTAGCGACATCCGGGTCAGCCATGCGGCGAGTCAACTCATTAAAAGTTTGCTCTACCGACTTCAATTTATCCAGCAAATAAGATTCAGCCATTGTCAGTTGTCCTTTGTCAATCGATTTTAGATTTTAGATTTTAGATTTTAGATTTTAGATTTGAAGAACAGTTGGGATAGAATCTCGATCGAACTCTACTCGATCGAAATCTACTGCCTGCTTAGCAAGTCTTCAATCTAAACTCTCCAATCCGAGGGCGGATCGATTTTAGATTTTAGATTTTAGATTTTAGATTTTAGAACTCAAGAGCAGTTAGGATAGAATGTCGATCAAACTCTACTGCCTGCATAGCGAAGTCTTCAATCTAAAATCTAAAATCCGAGGGCGGTAAGTTGTCGCTAGCAAAAACTACTCTCAACAAACTGCGGACAAATGACAATCCGGCTACTTCTTCTTTTTGCCTTTACCAGCAGCCTTAGAAGCATCTGCTTTCGGGTCTTCCATTTTCAGCGGTCCAGAGGAAGCATCTGCCTTCGGCATTTCTACCTCGGTCATGCCGTATTTCCGCATAAAGCGCTCCACACGACCTTCAGTATCAATAATCTTCTGAGTGCCAGTATAAAAAGGATGATTCCCAGACCAAACATCAACTTGCAGTTTGGCTCTAGTAGAACCAACCGTCATCACGTGTTCCCCGTTGCAATAAACCTGAGCTTCAGGATACCACTCAGGGTGAATGCCATCTTTTGCCATTGTTTTTTACTCTCTAATTTTTGACTTTACAACCATTTTAGCTGCCGCAGGACTTGTACACCAACAACAGCACCAATTTTGCCTTATATCTGTTGGAACCAGCGATCGTCCATAGCAAATAGACTTGAAAAAAAAGGAAGATAGAATCTGGATAATTTTGCCTTCTTCCCTCTTCCTTCTATCCGTTACATCCGTTACATCCGTTACACAATCCGCTGCCGAACCTCGATTACCGCTTCGAGTATTGAGGAGCTTTGCGAGCTTTCCGCAAACCGTACTTTTTCCGTTCTTTGGCCCGCGGGTCGCGAGTCAAATAGCCCTCAGTCTTCAGAGGCTTGCGGTTGTCCGGGTCTAATTGACAAAGTGCTCTAGCGACACCCAAGCGAATCGAGTCAGCCTGACCTGTCAAGCCACCGCCTTCGACTTTTACCAAAATGTCGTACTCATTTTCCAGACCCAAAGTTTCCAGAGGGGCCTTAGCGAGAGCCAAATAAGTAGGGTTGAATTGCAGGTACAAATCCCCCTCTTTACCATTGACAGTCAGTATGCCAGTGCCGGGAACCAAGCGCACCCGCGCTACGGAACGCTTGCGGCGGCCGGTACCCCAGTACACAGCGCGACCGGATGTATCTGTTGCTTGCATTACTCATTTCCTCCGGGAATCGTGTGAACAATTAATTCTTCTGGTTTTTGAGCTTGGTGCGGGTGGTTAGGGCCAGCGTACACCTTCAGTTTAGTAAACAGTTGTCTGCCCAGAGAAGTGTGAGGCAGCATTCCTCGTATAGCTTCTTCGACAATTCTTTCGGGCAAACGTGCTTGCAATTTGGCAAAAGTTTCTGTTTTCATGCCACCCGGTCTTCCAGAATGGCGGCGGTAGATTTTCTGGGTGCGTTTTTTGCCAGTAACAGCGATTTTGTCAGCATTGATGACTATTACGAAGTCGCCGGTATCCATAGAAGGAGTGTAAGTCGGTTTGTGTTTCCCCCGGAGGTACATGGCAACTTCAGTTGCCAGACGGCCCAGCCGCTGGTCGGCGGCATCGACCACGTACCACTTGTGCTCTAGGGAGTCTTGAGTAGGGACGTAAGTTTTGTTCATTGTTTGTGGTTAGTTGTCTATTAACTGTTAACTGTTGTTAGTTGTCAGTTGTCACTTGTCAGTTGTCAGTTTTTAATTGTTAGTTGTCCTTAGTTTTTTATTAGTAGTTACCTAATGACTAATGACTAATGACTAATGACTAATGACTAATTTTGGCTGAGTGTCGTACCAGACATCTGGGGGAAAGGGAAATTCTGAATAGCCCACCCGCAGCAGGCACAAACCTTGAGCGGGAGCGGCATATTTTACCATTTCTCGGCGTTCGTTGACCCAGATATCGGTGAAATTGTCGATCGGCCTTTCCCCGCGACCCACCTGCACCAGCAACCCCACCAGCAGCCGCATCATCCCGTACAGAAACCCGCTCGCCTGAACCTCAATATAGATAAGAGGCCCAGAACGCTGACACTCGGCCGCTTGCACGTCCACCCAGGAATGGGGGCGGGCAGACCCCGCGCGGTGGAAAGCAGCCAGGTGATGCCGCCCGATTAGCGGTGTCAAAGCTGTCTGAATCAAAGATTCATCCACAGGGGTGTGATAGCAGTGCCAAGCAAAAGGACGCACAAACAAATTAGGGGTCGGGTCTGTATAAAGGGTGTAGCGATAGCGCCGCCAACTGGCTGAGAACCGAGCGTGCCAGGTAGGTTCCACCTTTGCCGAAGCTCGAATTAAAATATCTTTTGCCAGTCGAGAGTTGAGAACGCTTGCCCAGCGGTGAGCCGGAATTGGACCTTGGGCGTCAAAATGGGCTACTTGAGCAGCGGCGTGAACTCCCGCATCCGTTCTCCCGGCAGCGTGCAGCGTTACCGGGCGTTCCAGAACAGTCGATATTGCTGTTTCAATTTCTTCTTGTACTGTACGCTGGTTCGGCTGTCGCTGCCAACCGTGAAAGTTAGTGCCGAGGTATTGGATCACCAGAGCAACGCGCTGTATCGATTGGGGATTTTCGATTGGGGATTTTGGATTGTCAGTCATAAATCACAAATCTCCAACCCAAAATTGAATTAAACCAGTTCAACTATCGCCATTTCGGAATTGTCTCCTTGACGGGGGACAGTTCGTACTACGCGGGTGTAGCCCCCGTTGCGCGAGCCGTACCGTTCTTGTGCCGCCTCAAACAAGGCGTGTACTAACTGTTTGTCGTAGATATAGCCCATAGCTTGGCGGCGAGCGGCCAAGGAGCCATCTTTTGCCAGGGTAATCATCCTGTCCGCCTCTGAGCGCAGCGCTTTGGCGCGGGCGAGAGTGGTAGTTATTTTACCGTGGCGGATTAATTCGGTGGTCAGCGAGCGCAGTAGGGCGCGGCGCTGGTCAGCCGGTTTGCTGAGTTGGGGAACGCGACAGCGGTGACGCATGGCAGTTGGTAATTGGTAATTGGTAATGGGGCGCCGGGATAGATAGTCTGCGAACTCGGAGGGTGAATTCTTGGTTCTTAAGAACTCACTCACTGAAGATGTAAAACTTTTTTACCCGTTACCCGTTGATTAACTTTTAGCTGATTTTTCCTGTGGCAAGGTAATGCCCAAGCGTTTTTGTAAAGCTTCAATCACTTCTTCTGCGGACTTCTGCCCGAAATTCTTGATCTCGAGCAAGTCTTCTTGGGTATAATCCAATAAGTCTGCAACTGAGTTGATCTGAGCTCGCTTGAGACAGTTGTAAGCCCGGACGGACAACTGCAATTCTTCGATCGGAATTTGGCTGGTAGGATCGGCTTCACCTGGATACTCTGGTTTGAGAGAATCTTGGGTGATGTCTTTGAGAGGTGCAAATAAATCTACCAGGATGTGGGCAGATTGACTCAAAGCTTCTTGAGGAGTCACGCTGCCATCAGTCCAGATTTCCATAATCAGCCGGTCTTTCTCGACCGTGCCGCCTACCCTAGCATCTTCAACGCTGTAGTTGACTCTGCGAATCGGCATAAAGATGGCGTCAATTTGGAGAAAATCCAAAGCTGACCCATCATCGCGACTGCGGTCTACTGCTCGGTATCCGATGCCTTTTTCAATTCTGAATTCCATTTCCAGAACTGAGCCGGGGGAGAGAGTTGCAATGTACTGGGATCGATCAATCAATTCCACCTCAGAGGGCAAATCGAATCGATCGGCCGTAACGGTGACGGGCCCCTCAATCCGCAACCTGCCGATTTGCGGTTGCTGAGAATGAGTTTTGAGGACGACCTCTTTCATGTTCAGGAGAATTTCTAGAACATCCTCACGTACCCCTTCGATCGTGGCAAACTCGTGATTGACGCCCGCGATTCGGACTGAAGTTACTGCCGTTCCTTCTAAGTTTGAAAGCAGAACTCGCCTCAGCGCATTCCCCACAGTTGTTCCCTGACCGCGATCGAGCGGTTCCAGGACGAATTTTCCGTACTGACTCCGGTCTTTGTCAGTGTTAGACTCTATACATTCAATTTGAAACTGCGCCACGGAGTGACCTCCCTTTTCCACTGTGGATTTTTGATTTTGGATTTTAGATTGCAGAGCATACCCCTGAATGGATTTCGGATTTTGGATGGACGGGGCAACAGTTAGAACCATTAGTTTTTGACTTTAAGCAGTTAGCCATTATCCAAAATCTAAAATCTAAAATCTCAAATCGTTTTAGACTCTACGCCGCTTGGGAGGGCGACAGCCGTTGTGAGGAATTGGGGTAACATCTCTAATCAGGGTAATTTCCAGTCCCGCCCCTTGCAGCGCCCGAATAGCAGTTTCTCGACCTGCTCCGGGTCCGCTCACCATTACTTCTATTTGGCGCATCCCTTGGTCATTGGCTCTGCGGGCAGCACTTTCTGCTGCTGTTTGAGCTGCAAAGGGAGTTCCCTTCTTAGCTCCTTTAAAACCGCTGGAACCTGCCGATGCCCAGGATATCACTTCGCCGTTGAGGTCGGTAATAGTTACAATCGTGTTGTTAAAGGTAGACTGGATGTAGCCTACCCCATTGGGTACATTCCGTTTCTGCTTTTTTGCACCAGATTTCTTGCCTGTTTGTGGTCGCGCCATATTAGTCTCTTTAACGTTTCTCTCAACTAATGTCCCGAAGCGCTAGGAGCCAGCAGCCCCCAGCGTATTTTTCCCAAAAAGATATTACTTCTTGGAAGGTGCCTTTTTCTTGCCCGCAACTGTTCGGCGGACGCCACGACGGGTTCTGGCATTGGTACGGGTTCGTTGTCCCCGGACCGGCAGACCCAAACGGTGACGCCGACCGCGATAAGTTCCGATGTCCATCAGGCGCTTGATGTTCATTGACTCCCAGCGCCGGAGGTCTCCTTCGATTTGGTATGTGGTTTCTACATGAGCCCGCAGAGCTGTCACGTCGGCCTCTGTTAAATCCTTGACGCGAGTGTCAGGATTTACGCCTGTTGCAGCGATTATTTTTTGGGCCCGCGACAAGCCTATTCCGTAAATGTATGTCAGACCTATTTCGACGCGCTTATCGCGTGGAAGGTCTACCCCGGCAATCCGTGCCACACTTTTTGTCTCCCTAGTTTTCCTGTTTGGCTACAATGTTCAATTAGGATGCACCTGCGTGCATTGCCCAATCTTCTTTTTTTCTAACCTTGGCGCTGTTTGTGTTTCGGGTTAGTGCATATCACCATCACTCGACCGCGACGGCGGATGACGCGACATTTCTCACAAATTTTTTTGACAGATGCTCGAACTTTCATCTTTCTTCCTGCCTGGAGAACCCCGATCTACCGGAGAGCAGGCACGCTGGGACTGCCCGTAGATCGGTGGGAGGAGAGGCTGGGCAAGGTGTAGGCCTCTCCTCGATTAAATTGTATAAAGTGCGGGTTGTTTCATGAAGGAGCCCGCTTGCACCCACTCCCATTGCTGGGTAAAGTTCGCCTGCGCCAGAGTTTTGGCGAGCGATACTTTGACGGTGTAACAATGACTTAACCCGGTACACCGGTGGGTTGTTGACGCCCTTCTCGGCAACACTACAAACGTAGCATTATAGCATAAATTTGAAGCTTTTTACCAAATTCTCTCTAAATTAAACTTAGAATTAGTTTTTAGAAAGTTTTATCTAAGCCTATTTTTTCCGAAGGCGATAAGTAATCCTGCCTTTGGTCAAGTCGTAGGGAGTCAATTCGACTTTGACGCGATCGCCAGGCAGAATTTTGATGTAGTTGCGGCGGATCTTGCCGGAAATGTGAGCTAACACGTTAAACCCATTATCTAGGTCAACGCGAAACATCGCATTAGGCAGGGATTCCGTCACTGTCCCTTCCATTTCAATTAAATCTTGCTTAGACAATTTGGTATTTACCTCAACTCTACATTTGATTAACTAGGAGTGTCCCGCTGTTTACCTCAACACCTATTTACTGGTAGGAGTGGAACGGGAACGGAGGGCAATAATTAGGGCGAGTCGATCAACTTCTTGACTCAACCAACCGCTTGCTTTAGCTTTACTTGAGTAAAGCTGTGGCAATTAGTCTGGAGTTCAATCCGGTCTCTAGCAACCCTCACAAAACCTGATAGCACAAAAAGCTCCTAGTTAACATATCTTAGCAAAAGCTTGTGAGTAACAAGCTGTATTGAGAGGGTTCAAGAGTCGCCCGAGAGAGTTTGTTGCAGTTCTGCGGTGACTAATTCCATCGGTCGATCGCCATCAATCGCAACTAACTGTTCGCGGTTTCTGTAAAACTCAATTAAAGGTTCAGTTTGCTCGCGATAAACTTGCAATCGGCGACGGATCGTTTCCTCATTGTCATCCTGGCGACCTCGCGACAACAGGCGAGCCACCAAAATATTGTCAGGAACGTCCAAATTGACAGCTCTGAGATCGCAGTCCTTTCCCGACGAACTTCCCCCACCGCCAACATTGCAGAGCAGTTTGTCAAAAAACGCTGCCTGTGGGACTGTGCGGGGAAAGCCATCCAGAATCCAGCCAGCAGTAGCATCTGGTTGATTCATTCGTTCTTGCACGATATCCATCAATAACTCGTCAGGAACCAACTCTCCGCGATCCATGTAGGATTGTGCCTTTTGACCCAAGTCAGTTTTGGCAACTACGCAGGCGCGCAGGATGTCACCGGTAGAAATGTGGGGTATTTTCCAGAGAGCTGCTAAAAGCTGAGCCTGAGTTCCCTTTCCTGCCCCTGGAGGACCCATAAAAATCAAGTGCATTGCGATTACTTAACCATTCCTTCATATCGTTGGGAGATGACGTAAGTTTGAATTTGCTTAGCAGTTTCGATCGCGACACCTACTAAAATCAGTAGGGAAGTTGCACCAAAACCTCTAAAAGTTTGCACCCCGATCGCGCTTTCTACAGCAGTTGGTACAATGGCCACCAGACCGAGAAATATCGCTCCCAAGAAAGTCAAACGGTTCAAAACCTTCTCCACATAATCGCTGGTTTTCTGACCCGGACGAATTCCAGGAATGCTGGCGCCCATTTTCTTCAAGTTCTGAGACATATCTACGGGGTTGACAATCAACGAAGCGTAGAAATAGCTGAAGAACAGAATCAAAGTCAGATAAAACAGCGCGTAAGCCCAAGGGGCAGGCCCGTTCGGACTTAAAACATTAGCAACTTGAACCAAAAACGGGTTATTGAGAGACTGAGCGAGGAAAGAAGGCACAATCAACACCGAAGATGCAAAAATAATCGGCATCACTCCGCCTTGATTCAAGCGCAGGGGCAGATAACTCCGGCTCTCCCGATAAACTTTGCGGCCGACTTGGCGACGGGCAGAAATAATCGGAATGCGGCGAGTACCTTCCTGAACAAAAACAATCCCGACAATCGTTACCAAAAAGACCAGCAGCAGAACGACTACGCGGCCGACAACTTGCGTGTCCCCACTTTGAGCCAATTCAAAAGTTTGTCCCAAAGAGCGCGGCAATACCGACACAATATTGATAAAAATCAGCAGCGACGCTCCGTTCCCGATACCTCGTTCCGTCACCACTTCCGATATCCACATCACAAACATTGAGCCGGCTGTCAGAGCCAAAGCAGTTTGTGCTATGAATAAAGGCGCTGGAGATTGAGCAAAAGGGCTGACCCAAATCGCAATGCCAACACTTTGCAGAATTGCCCAGCCCAAAGAAACGTAGCGAGTTATTTGAGAAATCTTGCGTCGCCCTGCTTCTCCTTCATTTTTCTGCAATTCTTCTAAACTTGGCAGAGCCGCAGTTAGAAGTTGCACAATAATTGAAGCATTAATGTAGGGCAAAATCCCCAACGCGAAAATCCCCAAAGCTGACAAGCCACCTCCTGAGAACAAGTCCAGAAAGCCAATTAAAGGGCTATTTTGGACGTTTTGGGCAAAGGCGACTCGATCGATACCGGGGACTGGCAAGTGGACACCCAGGCGTACTAAAATCAGTAAGCCAATGGTTACGAGGATGCGGCCTCGCAAACCAGCAGCTTGAGCCATCTGCATGAACGTCTCTTGTGCAGTTGGCGCTTTCTCTCTACTAACGTCCATAGTTACGATTTGGGATTTTAGATTTGGGATTTTCGACTAAATCATTTTCTGATAGCAAGCTTGAGGATTTGAGATTTGGACAGACTCTCAAACCTCAAATCTTCACGCAACTAATTCGCAACTTCCGCCTGCCTCTTCAATTTTGGTACGAGCACCTGCGGTAAAAGCCGAGGCGCGCACTTGCAAAGGTACATTCAGTTCACCATCTCCTAAGATTTTCAGCGGCCCGTCGTCTGTGGTGACAATTTTTGCTTGGATCAAAGAGGTGAGAGTAACTTCTGTGTTTGCTGGCAGCGATGCTAATTTACTTACATTAATGGTAGTGTACTCTTTCCGGTTCACCATCGGGAAGCTTTTCAACTTGGGGAGACGGCGGTAGAGAGGATTTTGACCTCCTTCAAAACCCGGTCTAGTGCCGCTACCGGCTCTAGATTTTTGACCGCGCATCCCTTTACCGGAACTCGCGCCTTGACCGGCAGAAATACCTCTGCCCAAGCGACGAGGGCGTTTTGTGGAACCCGCTTTTGGTCGGGCATCTTGCAATCTCATAGTTTTGGTAGTTGGTAATTGGTAATTGGTAATTGGTAATTGGTAGTTTTGAGTTTTGAGTTTTGAGGAATGAATTTTTTTTATTCAAAACTCAATACTTAATACTCAAAACTTACACTTCGTCCCGTTCCCTAGTCCTTAACCGTAGAGGTTTTCTACTGGAATTCCGCGCTCTTGAGCAACTTCGGATAAGGTGCGGAGGGTGGAGAGGGCGTTGACTGCTGCTCGGGCGTTGTTCAAAGGATTTCCCGAACCTAGCTGTTTGGCTAGGATGTTGCGGACTCCTGCTAGTTCGAGAACAGTTCGCACTGCTCCCCCTGCAATTACCCCGGTTCCCGGAGCGGCCGGCCGCATCATCACTTTAGCTCCGCCACCGTCACCGTTGATGGGGTGAGGGATGGAGTTAGATTTGGTGAGGGGGACTTCAATTAGGTGCTTTTTGCCGTCAGCGACGCCTTTTTTAACGGCACCGATTACGTCGCTAGCTTTGCCGACTCCTACTCCAACTTGACCGCGTTCGTTGCCGATAATGACTATGGCGCGGAAGCTAAGTTTTTTACCGCCTTTGACTACTTTAGTAACGCGCCGGATCTGAACGACCCGTTCTTGCCATTCGGATTCTTTTTCGCGTGTTTTGTTGTTGCTGCTTTTTTTCTTGTTGCGCTGTTCTTTTTGTTCTGCCATAGTTTTGTCCTGTGGGAATTAGTAATTGGTGAAAGGCGATCGGCAATTGGTAATTGTTTGAGTAAAAAGTAAAAATAGAAGAAATCTGGATTTTGCCTTTTCACTTTCAACTTTTGACTTTTTACTTTTTAATTACTCATTACCCGCTACCCATTACCCCCTCTAGAAGTCTAACCCGGCTTCGCGAGCTGCTTCTGCGAGGGCTTTAACGCGACCGTGATAGAGGTTGCCCCCGCGATCGAATACGACTTTGACTATGCCAGCGCTGGAACAGCGTTTGGCAATCAACTGACCGACTTGCACGCTCGCAGAGCAGTTGCCGCCAGAACTGAGAGTTGACTTCAATTCGGGATCGAGGGTTGACGCGGCGGCCAAAGTGTGCTGGGCGGTGTCGTCGATTACTTGAGCGTAGATGTGCTGCTCCGAGCGAAATACCGCTAGTCTGGGACGTTCGGCGGTGCCGAACACCTTGCGCCGAACACGGCGGTGTCTGCGCTGGACTGATTCTTTGCGAGTAAGCTTCATTGTTACTTCTTACCTGTTTTGCCTGTTTTACCAGCTTTGCGCCGGACGACTTCGCCGCTGTAGCGAATGCCTTTGCCTTTATAGACTTCGGGCGGACGCACTGCGCGGATGCGGGCTGCTGTATTGCCTACGAGTTCTTTGTCAATGCCGGAGACAATGACGTTGGTGTTGCCTTCAACTGCCATTGTGATGCCTTCTGGAGGGGGCATTTCAACGGGTTTGCTGTAACCGACGTTTAAAATCAGGTTCCGTCCTTGAACCTGTGCCCGATAACCTGTGCCGATAATTTCGAGGCGCCGCTGAAAACCTTGGGATACACCTTCGACCATGTTGGCGACTAGGGTGCGGCACAAGCCGTGCAGTTGTCTGGCGACGCGAGATTCGTCTCGGCGGGTAACGAGTAAAGTCTCGCCTTCAATTCCCATGAGGATTTCGGCTGGGATAACTCGGGAAAGTTCACCTTTAGGGCCTTTGACGGCTACTTTTTGACCGTCTAGGGTGATGGTGACTTTATTGGGAATGCTAATCGGACGCTTGCCAATTCGCGACATAGTTTTTTGTCCTTTGTTTTTAGTTATTAGTCCTTGATTATTAGTCTTTAGTTATTAGTCCTTAGTGATTGATTTTGGAGTCTGTTGCCAACGACCAGCGACTAATGACTAATGACTAATGACTACCAAACATAACAAAGCACTTCACCGCCCAAACCTTGGCGTCGAGCTTCTCTATCCGTCATAATGCCACTGGAGGTGGAAATAATGGCTATGCCAATTCCGCCTAACACTCTGGGCAATTCTTTACGGTTCGAGTAAACGCGCAGTCCTGGTTTGCTGACTCGCTTAAGTGCCGTGATAATGGGCTTGCGAGTTTTACCTTTGTACTTTAGAGAAAGCACTAAATGTCGGTTGATCCCTTCTGCTTCTGCTTCTTCAAATTCGCCGATAAAGCCTTCACTTTTGAGGACTTGGGCGATGCTGCGGGTCATTTTTGTAGCTGGAATTTGCGTTGTTTGGTGGCGCGCCATGCAAGAATTGCGAATGCGCGTCAACATATCTGCTATGGTATCGTTAGCTGCCATCTTTTGCTTCTTACTCTAGTGCTTAGTTGTCCCGGAACGGCATTCCCATTTCTTTAAGCAAGGCGCGTCCTTCTTCGTCGGTGTTTGCTGTGGTGATAATTGAAATGTCCATGCCTCGAATTTGATCGATGCGGTCATATTCTATTTCTGGAAAAATTAGCTGTTCTCTCAGACCCAAGCTGTAGTTGCCGCGCCCGTCGAAGCTTTTGGGGCTGATGCCGCGGAAGTCGCGGATTCGGGGGAGTGCGAGGTTGATCAGCCGATCGAGAAAATCGTACATCCGATCGCCGCGCAGCGTCACCATAACGCCGACGGGTACTCCTTTGCGGATTTTGAAGCCTGCGATCGCTTTTTTCGCCCGCGTCACCACTGGTTTTTGCCCGGTGATGATTCCAATTTCGTTGATCGACGAATCCAGTGCCTTAGCGTTTTGAGATGCTTCTCCCAAACCGCGGTTCACTGTGACTTTGACGAGTTTGGGAACCTGATGGATATTAGTATATTTAAACTGATCCATCAGTGTGGGAACGATTTTTCCTTGATAAAGAACCTTGAGTTTGTCCGGCATAGTTTTTGTGTTTCGTTAACTGTCCCTGGGCTTGGTCAGGGAATTGTTCTTTGTCAGTTGACAGTTGTCTGTTGTCAGGAAAGCATTGGTCAGCTAATGACTAATGACTAATGACTAATTATCGAGGATTTCTCCGGTTTTTTTGAGTTGTCGCAGTTTCCGGCCGTCTTCGCTAAATGTATAGCAAACGCGGCTAGCTATTTTTTCTTTTTCGGAATAGTGCATAACATTTGAGCTGTGAATGGGAGCCTCAAACGTAAGTATTTTTCCCGACTCTCCCTCTTGCTGGGGCTTGACGTGCTTGGTTCTGATGTTTACACCTTTAACAACTACTTTGCTGACTTTAGGATATGTCTTTAAGATTTCTCCGACTTTTCCTTTCTCTTTGCCAGTAATTATTTGCACGGTGTCGCCTGCTTTGACGTGCATTCTGTAGCGCTGCGGTTCGCTAGTTGGTTTACCCTTTTTTCCGTACATTTTAAAGTACCTCCGGGGCTAAGGAAACGATTTTAGTAAAGTTTTTGTCGCGCAATTCGCGGGCTACGGGGCCGAAGACGCGAGTGCCTTTGGGGTTGCCGTCTACGTTGATAATAACGGCGGCGTTATCGTCAAAACGAATGCTCATGCCACTGTCGCGGCGCAGGCCTTTGCGGGTTCTGACAATGACAGCCCGAACGACATCTGATTTTTTGACTGCCATGTTGGGGATGGCGTCTTTGACGACGGCAATGATGACATCGCCGACTCCGCCGTAGCGGCGGTTGCCGCCTCCTAATACACGGATGCACATCAGTTTGCGGGCTCCGCTATTGTCGGCGACATTGAGGTATGTCTGGGGTTGAATCATGGTGATTGTTGAGTGTTAACTGTTGAGTGTTAACTGTTGACTGTTGACTTTTGACTGCTAGTGGATTGTTAATTTTCGATCAGGAGATCGGGATGTCGCAATTAACTGTTAGCCGTTTTTTGTCCCAAAAATCTCAGCAACCGTCCAGCGTTTGGTTTTGCTTAGTGGGCGAGTTTCAGTGATGCGGACGCGATCGCCGGATTTGCACTGATTTTCTTCGTCATGAGCTTTGTAGCGCTTGGTGCGGACTACGATTTTGCCGTATTTGGTGTGGGAGGAGCGGTTTTCGATTGCTACCACGACGGTTTTATCCATCTTGTCGCTGACTACTACGCCAACTCGTTCTTTAATTGCCATAGCTACCTATTTTTGTTGTGCAATTGACTTTTTTTTAGCTACTGTGCGATCGTCGGCTCGGCTGCTGCGGTGGGAGCAGGCTGTGCTACCTCTTTAGATGCGGCTAATTTTGCTGCAGCTTCTTTCTCAGCAACGATTTGGCGCTCGCGTTCAACTGTCATCAATTGAGCTAGCCGGTGTTTGGCGTGCTTGAACAGGTGAGGCTTTTCCATGCGACCGGTAGCTTGCTGAAGCCGCAATTCCATTAGTTGGCGCTTGACGGCTAAAATTTGCTCTGCTACTGCAGCATCGCTTAATTCTCTAGCTTCTTTAATCTTGGTCAAAGACATAATTGTGTGCTTTCTCGTTAGCGAGCGGTATGACAGAAGACAGAATTGTCTCTTAGGCTGAAGGTCGAAGGAAAGAAAAGTTATGAAAGCCAGATTTTAAATTGCTGTAGCCGTTTAAAATGCTGATTAATACAGACCTAATTCTACCTTCGCTCTTCGCTATGACTGGTCTTCTTCGCGAGTGATGAACTTGGTTTTAATTGGTAATTTGAAAGATGCCAAACGCATTGCTTCGCGGGCAGTTTCTTCACTTACGCCGCCAATTTCAAACATTACCCGGCCCGGTTTGACCACGGCAACCCAAAACTCAGGTGCGCCTTTACCAGAACCCATCCGGGTTTCGGCTGCGCGCTGAGTTACTGGTTTGTCGGGAAAAATGCGAATCCAGATTTTGCCACCCCGGCGGATGTAGCGGGTCATGGCGCGGCGTCCGGCTTCTATTTGGCGGGAAGTGATCCAGGCGGGTTCGATAGCTTGTAGCGCGAAGTCGCCAAAGCTAACTGTGTTGCCGCGGGTGGCAATACCGCTCATTCGCCCGCGCTGTTGTTTGCGGAATTTCGTTCTTTTAGGGCTTAACATGGCTTTGGGAGTTGGGTAATTGGTAATTGATAATTGATAATTGGTGATTGCTAATTGCTAATTGGTTTGGAACAACTCACACTTAACAAGTGACAACTAACAGTTAACAATTAGCTAGCCTTCGTTCGATCGATCTTCAAAGTTCTGGCGACGGCGCTTTTGTTTAGTCCGGGGCACTGCTGCATTTGGTGCAGCCTCCTGTTCCTGTCCGGGAATAATTTCGCCTTTGAAAACCCAAACTTTAATGCCGAGAATGCCGTAGATTGTTTGAGCGGTGCAGTAGGAGTAGTCGATGTCGGCCCGCAGCGTGTGCAACGGGACTCTTCCTTCGCGCGTCCATTCGGTACGGGCGATTTCTGCGCCGTTGAGGCGTCCGCTGACTTGAATTTTGATGCCTTGGATGCCGACTTTTTGAGCGCGGGTGATGGCTTGGCGGACGACTCGGCGGAAGGATACGCGCCGTTCTAGTTGCTGAGCAATGTATTCCGCGATCAGTGTGGCATCGGCGTCTACTCGCTGGACTTCGACGACGTTGATGCGGATTTGGCGGTTGCTACCGAGTTGCTGCTGCAAACCGACGCGCAAGGTTTCGATGCCTGCTCCGCCGCGACCTACGACAACGCCTGGTCTGGCGGTGAACACTTCTAGGTCGATTTGATCGGCTTTCCGCTCGATTTTGACCGAGGAAATGCCAGCATTGCTGAGGGTTTTACGAACGTACTTGCGAATTTTATAGTCTTCTTGCAAGAGTTCTGGATAGTTTTTGGGATCAGCAAACCAGCGAGAGCGGTGCTCTTGGGTAATGCCGAGACGAAAACCAATTGGATGTATTTTTTGGCCCATAATAGTTGATGAGTTAATTGGTATTTGGTAATTGGTAACTGGTAATTGGTAATTGGTGATTACCAATTTTTTTCAACTTTAAGCTGTTTATTACCTATTACGTTTTTCCCTGGTTTAGTTTTCTACGAGCGGAGCTACTACTACGGTAATGTGACAGGTTGGCTTGCGGATTTGGTAGGCGCGACCTTGAGCGCGGGGTCTAAAGCGTTTGAGGACTGGGCCTTGGTCTGCGTAAGCTTGAGAAACTACTAGCTTGGATTTATCCAATCCTGCGTTGTGTTCGGCGTTGGCTACTGCCGATCGCAAAACTTTGACAATTGGTTCGCAGGCGCGGTAGGGCATGAATTCGAGTAAAATCAGCGCTTCTTGATAGCTTTTGCCGCGAATTTGGTCGAGCACTCGACGCACTTTGAAGGGGGATGTCCGTATGTAACGGGCGATCGCCTTAATTTCGGATGTGGTATCTATAGCCATTTCGATTTTGGTAATTGGTAGTTGGTAATTGGGGAAAAGGTAATTGGTAATTGGTAAAAAGTTTTTCCGATCACCTATTACCTGTCACCTAATTAGGCTATTTTTTACTTGTCTTTCTATCACCACTTTTAGCGTGACCTCTAAAGGTACGAGTGGGGGAAAATTCTCCGAGTTTGTGGCCTACCATTTGGTCTGTGAGGTAGACGGGTACGTGCTGTCTGCCGTTGTGAACGGCAATGGTGTGGCCTACCATTTGGGGCAGGATTGTGGAAGAGCGTGACCAAGTTTTAATTACTTGTTTTTGGCCGGCGGCGTTGAGTTTTTCGATTTTTGTCATCAGATTATCTGCGACAAACGGGCCTTTTTTTAGAGATCGAGACATGATTTTTTTAGTGATTCAGGAGTCATTAGTCAGCTTTCAGCTTTCAGCAGTCATCAGTCCTCAGTCAGTAGTTAGCAATTAACAACGGCCGACTCAAGACTCCTGACTAACTTTGTCTGCCGCCCTTGCCGCGCTTGGAAGCTTTGCGGCGGCGCCGGACGATTAAAGCGTCGCTGCGCTTGTTTTTGCGTCGAGTTTTTGCACCCAATGCTGGTTTACCCCAAGGAGTGACAGGCCCCGGACGTCCAATAGGAGCTCTGCCTTCGCCACCGCCGTGCGGGTGGTCTACCGGGTTCATGACGCTACCGCGAACGGTGGGTCTGCGACCTTTCCATCGGGTGCGGCCTGCTTTGCCGAGGCTGATGTTTCTGGCGTCGGTGTTGCCGACTTGACCGATGGTCGCGTAGCAGTCGGCGCGGACTTTGCGCTGTTCACCGGATGGCAGTTTGAGGGTGACGTAGCTACCTTCTTTTGCCATTAGCTGAGCGCTGGAGCCTGCGGAACGAACGATTTGCCCGCCTTTACCTGGTACTAGCTCGACGTTGTGGATGCTGGTACCGAGGGGAATGTTCTTTAGGGGAAGGGCGTTGCCGATTTCGATCGGCGCGTCTGGGCCTGAGACAATTACTGTACCGACGTTTAAGTTGAGCGGGTGCAGGATGTACCGTTTTTCGCCGTCTTTGTAGAACACGAGGGCGATGCGGGCGTTGCGGTTGGGGTCATATTCGATCGCCTTGACGGTAGCGGGAATGCTGTGTTTGTCGCGGCGGAAGTCGATGTCTCTATACAGCCGTTTGTGACCGCCTCCCCGGTGGCGACAGGTGATGACGCCTCGGTTGTTGCGGCCTTGTTTGGTGTGCTTGTTGCTGGTTAGAGACTTTTCTGGTTCTGATCTGGTAATTTCAGCGAAGTCCGAGACTGTCTGTTCCCGGGTGCTGGAGGTATAAGGTCGGTAAGAACGGATGCCCATAATCGATTTTAGATTTTAGATTTTAGATTTGGGATGCAAGGACTTGGCGGTTTTGGATTTTAGATTTGCGATTATCAGTTAACTTGCTAGCTTTCTGGGTTTGGTATTTTCACCAGTTAACCGCAATCTAAAATCTAAAATCTAAAATCCAAACTTGGCTAAACTTCTGGGAATAGGAGTTTGCGGATCGAGTCTCCGTCGGTCAGAGTTACGGTTGCTCGCTTGTAACAAGGTTTAAAGCCGACGAATTTGCCAACTCGACGCTTTTTGCGCGGCGGGTTTTGGGTGTTGACGCCGATGACTTTAACCTTAAATAGTTCTTCGATTGCAGCTTTGATTTGAGGCTTCGTCGCTTTGGGGGCTACGTCGAATGTGAATTGATTTAATTCCATCATTCGGGTAGCTTTCTCGGTGAGAATCGGACGCTGGATCAAATCTGCGTAGTCGCGGGGGTCGATTTTACTCACCGTAAATCTCCTGAATTTTAGCTATGGCTGTAGATGTGACGATAATTTTGTCAGCCGCCAGAACGTCGTAAACATTCAGGGACGTTGCCAAGATGACGTTTACTAATTCGATGTTGCGTCCTGATAAGTAGACGTTTGGTTGCGGTTCTGGCAAGATTAACAGAACTTTGGTATCGGGTTCGATACCCCAGCGGGCGATCGCACTCAGCAATTCTTTGCTTTTCGGTCTCGGAAATTGCTCTGCAAATTCTTCAACCACAATGATGTCTTCGGTGCGACTTTGGAATGCTGTCCGCAAAGCGAGACGGCGTTCCTTTTTGTTCATTTTGACTTCAAAGTCTCTCGGTTTTGGCCCGAAGATGACACCGCCGCCCCGCCACAGCGGAGAACGGATAGAACCTGCTCTGGCTCGGCCGGTGCCTTTTTGACGCCAGGGTTTGCGGCCACCGCCTCTAACTTCCGATCGAGTTTTGGTACAAGCATTTCCTTGACGGGCGTTATTCAGTTGCCGCGTCAATGCTCTGTGAACGATGTGAGACGCATTTTCTTCTTTGGCTACGCGCAGTTCTAAAGTTGTTTCCCCAACTTCTTCGCCTTGCCAATTTCGCACTACACAGTTAACCATATCTTTTGTCCTTTGTCTGTTGTTAGTTGTCTGTTGTTAGTTGTCTGTCGTCTGTTGTCTGTCGTCTGTTGTCTGTTCTCAGGTCTTAGTTTTCAGCTCTTAGTTTTCAGCTTTTAGTTCTTAGTTATTGCTTGCTACTAACGGCCAACCACTATCTACTGACTGCTGACTACTGACTAATGACTACTGACTAACGTCCTACTTTTTTCTCAGGCACAACATTGACTAAGGCGCCAGCTTTGCCGGGAACTGCTCCCTTAATTAGCAGCAAATTCTGCTCTGTATCCACCCGGACAATTGTTAGTTTGCGGACGGTGACTTGAACGTTGCCCATACGTCCCGCCATTCTTTTCCCGGGATAAACGCGACCAGGAGTAGTTCCAGGTCCGATCGATCCAGGCTCGCGGTGGTTCTTGGAACCGTGAGACATGGGGCCTCGTTTAAAGTTGTGGCGCTTTTGAAAACCTGCAAAACCTTTACCGATGCTGGTACCGATGACATCTACTATTTGTCCCGGTGTAAAGGTATCTGCTTTTAGTTGTTGACCTAATTCAAATGAACTGGTGTCTTCCAATCGGTATTCCTGCAAGTGGCGCAATGGTGTCGCTGCCGACTTCGCGAGGTGTCCCAATTCTGGCTTGTTGAGAGCCTTCGGCTTAACATCGCCGTATCCGACTTGAACGGCACCGTAGCCGTCAGTTTGTTTTGTTTTGATTTGAGTTACTGTACAAGGCCCTGCTTGTATGACGGTGACAGGGATTGCTCTCCCTTGGTCGTCAAACACTTGAGTCATGCCTAGTTTAGTGCCAAGAATGCCTACAGACACGGATTTTCTTCCTTTTATTTACGCAAGAGGTTTCGGATTGCGAAGTTTACGTCAATCCGCTTGCTCTTGTGCAGAAACATTTATTTCAGTGTTCCTGCAATTAACTGTTATCAACCAACAGCCTTCCTCGGTGTTTAAAATTGGAGTTTTAAATTTGGGAGCGAGCTTGTGGAAGTCTTGCAAGGGTTGAGATTTCCGGCTTTTTACCGACTCTATCTCCGAGTTTTGTCTCGGTCTTGCTTGTTTGTGCCAGGACTTGAGCAGCAAACTACTCAGTATCCTTTACGGCGACAATTCACAATAGTACATGAAGTGTTTGCCGTTTGTCAAGGCCGCGATGAGAATTTTTCGCCTCAACTTTAGGATTTATAATATTTCCAGCTCGCAAGCAGCGATCGACCAAATTTTGATACAGCAGGAAACACAAATTTATGGGACTGATTACCACGGGATCTGATCTGATTCGGGATTTGGAAAAGTCGGGGTCGCTGGCCCTGTACGTTCCTTTAGAGGGAGGATTTGAGGGGCGCTACCTCCGCAGGCTGAGGGCTGCAGGTTACGGTGCTCACACGATTTCGGCGCGGGGTTTGGGCGATTTGGCGATGTATTTGACGGGGGTTCACGGCGTGCGGCCGCCGCATTTGGGCAAGAAAACTACTGGCAATGAAGGGGCGGTTGGTTATACATACTACGTGCCGCCGATTTTGCAAACTCAATTAGACAATTTGCCACCTAAAGCAAAAGGACTCGTGCTGTGGATTATTGAAGGGCAGATTTTGTCGAGTCAGGAGATTGAGTATTTGACTGTTTTGCCGACGTTAGAACCGCGAGTTAAAATAGCAGTGGAGATGGGGGGCGATCGAGCTTTTAGCTGGAAGCCACTTAAAGATGCTTTAGTTGCAGCTTAAATTCGGCTATTTGCGATCGCAAATCAACTAAAAAAACGCAGCGAGCAACTAAAGCTCAACAGCTTCTGCTCGCTGGTTTTGATATTTTTGGGAAAAACTTAATTAACAGGAAAAATCTTATGCTTCAGAATCGCGATTATACCATCATCATTGACAAAAGCGGCAGTATGTACACCAAAGACCAGATGGGCGGTAAAAGTCGGTGGGCGCTCATGCAAGAATCGACGATCGCATTGGCGAATAAATGCGAAGAACTCGATCCTGATGGCATAACAGTTTATTTGTTTTCCGGTCGCTTCAAGCGCTACGACAACGTAACATCCGCTAAAGTCGTGCAAATTTTCCAAGAAAACGAACCTTCTGGGACTACGAATTTAGCTGCTGTTCTGCAAGACGCTCTGAACAGTTTTTTTCAGCGCAAAGCATCCGGTAAGACCAAGCAAAATGGGGAAACAATATTAGTGGTGACGGACGGGGAACCGGACGATCGCAAAGAAGTGATGAAAACCATTATAGAGGCTTCGCGGAAGCTCGATCGAGATGAAGAGTTGGCGATTTCTTTCATTCAAGTAGGGAATGCGCCCGAAGCTACTAAGTTTCTCAAGATATTGGATGACGAACTGCAAAGCGCTGGGGCTAAATTCGATATCGTTGATACTGTCACGATGGATGATATTGAAGGAATGACCCTGACGGAGGTATTGCTGAATGCAATAACTGATTGAGGAGGCGGGCGAAGTTTGCGTGATTATATTAGGGCCAATTAGCCCAGCAGCATTTTTTAGGGGGTTTAAGTTATGGAATCGATCGATCGCCTGTTAGGTGAACTTAAGGCAGAGTATCAAGCATCTCAAAAAATTGCAGAGTTAAAAAGTCAGACGCCGGCGCAAGCACAAGCGCCGTCAAATCCAACATTTAAAACATCAGATATAAATTTGTATGCTAGTCCTTTGGATAAGGATTTAGCTCAAATTAAGGCTGAGTACGAAGCGCAAAATAAAGCTCACGAAGTGGCTGCACTGGAACCGCTTAAGGCTGAGCACGAAGCACAAAATAAAGCTCAGCAAGTAGCTTCACTGGAACAGCCGCCAGCAGAAAAAGTCGCGGGGCAGCAGTTGGACGTACAAACGCACAGACAGAAAGTTAGGCAAGCTCAGGTTTGGCTGAAAAAGTTGGATAAGAATTCCGATGAGGGATATTGGTTCGATCAGTTTGCTTTTAAGTATTCTTCGAGGATAGATGCCGCGATAGACTATTTGCAAGCTGTGAATGAGTTTGATTGAATGTTGAGGGGTGACTTTTAAACTATCGAAGCGATGGACTGATTACCTTCGTCGTTTTCGCCTCCGATATGAATTGACCCACGTCCCATTTCTAGGGTGGCCATTAACCCATTCAGACCCTTCTGTCGAGAGCTTTGGTTTAGTCGCCTTCGCCTTTCTAGGTGATCGTTTTTTCGCCGATGTTGGTCTGGTTTGTACAGGTCTAGCACGTGGTGATGGCGATGACCCTTGAGGAGGTTGTACTGGTCTGGGTGGTGGTTGTGGAGGTGGTGACGGACGTTGAACAGGTGTTGTATACCGAGATTTTGAAGGATTTGGCGGTTGTGGAGAAGGTTGTACAGGTCTGGGGGATGATTGTGGGGATGTTTGGGGAGGGGGTTGTGTTTGTTCAGTTACCCGCTGTTGGAAAACAGTGTAATAGTTTTGCCTATTGCGGGTTACTTGTCCTTGTGCTTGAACAAAAAGAGGCTGCTGAGCAACTTCAGGGTTTCTTCTAGCAAATTCCCCTAGCAACGTTTGAGTCGTAGCTGCTGAAAGGTCGGCTTTTTTAAGTTGGTAATCATCGAGAGAGTTTAGCTCTGCTAATTTATCACACGAAAACTTATAAAATAGACCAAAACTACCTGCTAATCCCCCAAAAAACACCATTGCCCAATATAGTTGGGCAAGTTGTCCCAGAGTGATGTATCCAACAAGGCACGTTAGGGCTAGTGTCCAACTCCAGTCAACTATTTCTTTGATTCGCTGAAAATGCTGACGTAGTGATGACATTGGGATACCACACTAGGAGGTTTTTGGCATCGAACATTTCAACATAATTTGTTTAGGTCTATCTGGGTTGCTTAGGAGGTTTAAGTTCTGGTTATAAGGCGTACAACCCTTTTTGTTTATACGAATTTTTACCCATTCAGTTGTGGGTATTTCAACTCGAAAAGCACCTAAATTATCAGTTGTGTCGGAATCCGAGCCACCCTCTGATTCCATGATTACTGATGCACCAACTATAGGAGTCTGAGTGGTTTCATCAAAGACACTGACCTTTACACTTTTTGAATCTGAGGTTTTGGAATCTTTATTCTCAACCTTGTTTTCATCACTCTTTGTTTCGTCCACTATTTTTATTCCCGGAACATGAATCGCCGCCCCATATCCTACGAACAATAAAAAGACAACAATAGAAGCAATCAACAAAGGTTTGGGGATTTTACTCAAGTCCATTGGATAGATGAGGATTTTAGATATACTAATTTTACTAAGATAGCCCAACTTGAGGTTTAACGTCAAGAGTATAAACTTATTGGTTCGTCACATTTTTCTCAATACTTAATAGTCAATACTTCGGACATTTTTTGATTGCCAACCGTAGAATAAGGGTTTCAAGGCTCCAAGGCAATCGAGCTACCAACGGAAAATCACGGGTTTCAGACTACGAACTAAAAACTGTCTGGACTATTGAATAGTAAGCTCTTAACAAATAATTTTTATTTCCGCAAAAATTGACATCAGCCAGGGGGCAGAGGGCTGATATTGACCGCTTCATGCCAAGTTCCCGTGCTTTCGCAACAGAGGTAGACGCTGAACGAATTTTATCTCACGGGGCTTACGCACTGTAACGCCAGTACAAAGGTTTGAGATTCTTCGCTATCGCTCAGAATGACGTAATTTCGTAGTATGTGCGTAAGTCCTATGCTAGATACTACAAATCCAGAACCCTATCCTGAAAACAGAGGGGTTGGGGGAGTTAGGTTTTATTGTTTGCCGGGGCCTACAATTCCTGTTACATGATCTTTTGACACAGACGTAGGATTCAACAAAAACAAAGCCGCCTTTTTTGCTGTATCTTCAGATAGCTGAATTTGTTTTAACTCAACAATACCTTCACTGATAAAAGTATCTCTCAAAGCAGCTTTTTCTCCACTGTTAAAACTCGTTTCGTAAAACACTTCTCGAATTCCAGCCGCAATGACTAATTTCAAACAATAGATACAGGGTTCTAAGGTGACGTAAATACTAGCCCCAGCAGTAGATATACCGTGTTTTGCAGCTTTGGCGATCGCATTTGCTTCGGCGTGAACCGCCCTTGATGGCAAAGTTTTGCTGGCGTCGCAACTACTCAAACCAGGATAGCAGAAGCCTTGAGTAGTACAGTGTGCCGAACCTGACGGCGAACCGTTGTAACCCGTTGCTAAAACTTGCCTGTTTTTAGTTATCACCGCGCCTACAGGAAAAGCCAGACAAGTCGATCGAGTAGCGGCCAATTTGGCTAACATTAAGAAGTATTCGTCCCAACTCGGTCTTTCTTCTTCTAAATTCATCGTCTATCCTGGATGTATTGCTTGCTCGTTTTCAGACACTCGGCCGCCTTCTGCAATTCTATTCCCAAATAACCAATATGCTCGCCTTTGATAGCCGGGGAAGCAGCACAAATTTCTCGCACTAACTTGAGAGGGTTTTTTCCAGAATAACAGGTGACAACTTCGCCGCTGCCGGGGGTGGTTTGCGTGACTACTATCTGATTGTCCGCTACTTCAACTAAAAAATTGCCTGCTGCATCGAAAAAGTCTCGCTCTTCGCAGATTTTAGCATATTGGGTTTGAATTAGTCGATCGGCATTTTCAAAGGTATCGTCATACAAGTGAGCCGATTGACTCAGCGTTACCAACGGGCCCATTGTCAAATTATAATCGGAACGCCTCGCAATTTCATCTCGAATGTGCTGCTGCAAAGCCCGCAAACCCATTGCATTGGCCGGCCAAGCCGCAAACATATCGTTACTGCGGAGAGTTGCAGTTAGCGATATTTCACCGTCTACAACTCGCACCCAAATATGATTTAAACAAGGACTGCCGCTGTGCTGGTGGTCCGAGGAACCGTCAGGTCTTCTGTTAATATTTCCGCCCGCATCCCACAAACTAATTACAGCACTTGCTGCGTCAATTTCCTTAATTAGTTTGGTTATAACTTCCTCAATTTGATCGCGTCCAAACCACGACCGCATCCGCTGTGCGTAGGTATATTTAATGCCTTCGTTATACGGAGCATCTTCGAGCATTTGCGGTTTGTACTGTTCGAGGAAATCGCGGTCGATGGGTAAGTAATTCGGTTCGGGAAAATAGAACTCCGCCGGTTCATCGGTAATCACTGCCATTAAGTCAATTAATTCTTGCCACTGTCCGTCGTAACCAGTCGGCCGTAAGGTGCCGGTGGTCTTAATTCGGTGGATGATTTTTACCCAAGTTTCGGCAATAGTTTTGCCTTCGATTCTGTGTCCGTATTTCTGACCGGGGAGTACAGTCGGGACAATTTCGACTAACGGAAAAGTTACGGTTTCTCCCCAAGGTTCAACAGATTCTTTTTGGGCAAAAGATTTGACAATAGTCACTGTTTCTGCTATACTTGTAGCTTCTTTGCATTCTATTGAATGACGCAATAGTTCTAAGGCTTCGGGTGCTATTTCAATATCAATGTAGCCAAATATTGCAGATTTAATTAGCCAACAATCTCTGCCAGTATCGCTTTTACCGGCTTCAAAGCCGTTGCGAAAAAAATCTATCAAGCACGCGGCAGCACCCGAGTTGCGGTCTTCTTTGGTAGCGTTGAGAATTACTAAAAAGCGGACGTGGGGATTGCAGAGCAAGTTTCTAATTAAGAAGTTGATGCCGCGAGTAGGAGAGTAGAGTTGTCCGATGACAGCAAATTCGTTGGGTTGTAAATGTTTGCCGATCGCACTTTTTACTGTCCAGCCACTGACAATGGCTGTTTGCCCCGTTCCGCAAATTAATTGATTCGGTTTGTATAGGGGTTTGTACTCAAATTTATTGACGAGATTTGTGGCTGTCATGGTTTACCGTTTTTTGCACCGCGTACTACTATATCAATAGTTTGGAAGGTTTGAAGAGGCGATTAATCATGTTTCTGCTGCTGCAACGATTTGTTATGCTGCGTCAACGCAGATCGTTGCCTGAATGTCTTTTACAGCGAGCTCCTTCACGGGAATTGAAATCACAAATTCTGTACCTTGACCTAAAGTTGAGTTGACTTCTAGAGTTCCAGAGTGTTTCTGGACTACGATTTGACGGGCGATCGCCAATCCTAGCCCTGTTCCTTGCCCCACGCCTTTGGTGGTAAACAGATGCTCAAAGATTTTTGGCTTCACCGCATCCGTAATGCCAATCCCATTATCCTGAATTCGGATCACTGCCTGAGATTCCGACAATTGCGTCTTGACAGTAATCTGGTTGGGGTTGGCTTTGATCTGAGCAAAACTGCGTCCTTGATTTGATTCCTCAAGGGCATCGATCGCATTTGCCAGCAGATTCATAAATACCTGATTCAACTGTCCGGCAAAGCATTCTACCTGTGGCAGATCGCCATAGTCTGTGATGACTTGAATTTCCGGGCGAGATTCGTTGGCTTTGAGGCGATGCTTGAGAATCAAGATCGTGCTGTCAATGCCGTCGTGGATATTGTAATGAATGGGGCGATCGCAATCCGAACGCGAGAAAGTTCTTAAACTGGTGCTAATGGTGCGAATGCGATCGACTCCTTCTTGCATCGAATCGATCAACTTGGGTAAATCTTCTTGTAAATATTCCCAATCTATTTCCTCCACGACTGCCTGTAGTGAGGCACTTGGATAAGGGAGTTCTTTTTGGTATAGCTCAATTAGTTGAAAGAGGTCTTTAATGTAGTCCTGAGCAGGTTTCAGATTGCCAGCAAGAAAGCAAAGCGGGTTATTAATTTCGTGCGCGACACCCGCGACTAAATTGCCCAAAGCAGACATCTTTTCGGTGTGGATCAGATAAAGCTGAGACTGTTGCAGTTGTGTAAGTGTGGCTTCTAAATCAGCCGTTTGCTCAGCTACACGCTGTTCGAGATTTTTAGTTAACTGCCGTAGCTGCAAATGAGTTTTCACCCGTGCTAGCATCTCCTTTTCTTGAAAGGGTTTGGTGATGTAGTCCACAGCACCCAGGACAAATCCTTTCTCCTTACTGTCGGCATCGGAGAGAGCAGTCATAAAAATGATGGGAATACTGGCTGTTTTCGGATCGGCCTTCAGACGTTTGCAGGTTTCAAAGCCGTCAATTCCTGGCATTTGAACATCGAGCAAGATCAGATCGGGAGGATAAACTTGGACTCGCTTAAGAGCGCGATCGCCGTTGATTGCGGTTGCTACTTCGTACCCCGCATCACTTAAAGTTTCACAAACCACTTCTAAATTCGCAGGGGTATCATCCACCACCAGAATTAATTCAGGACTAGACATCGGCTTTCTTCTCTGTGAGGTGTTGTTGTAGCAACTCTTCAATTTCTTCGGCTTTAAATTGCTTGGCCAGTCGAATAATTTGTGAGGTAAAATCTGCGTAGCCAGGGTTAGAGCCAGCAATCTGCTCTGTGTGCGATCGTAGCCGTTTTAAGTTACCTTTTTGTGCCATTTCTAGTAAGGTCTTTAACTCAAGGGGGGAAGGAATAATACTCCCTTCTGGATTTTCTAATGCAGTCGTTGGAATGGATGAACCAGACTCGTTGGAGGCTGTAATTTCATATTTCCATTTTAATTCTAAATGAGTGGCTAAGAGGTTAAATAATTCACTGATTTCCACTGGCTTTGCTAAGAAATCATTTGCCCCTGCATCTAAACTCATCTGTCGATAGGCTTGTGATACTGATGCGGAAGAGACAATGATCTTCTGCGGTTGCAAATCCTTTGCACTGCGAATTTGTTTGAGCAGTTCAAAGCCATCCATAACTGGCATCGCCAAGTCTGTAATCAATAAGTCAGGTTGAGACTGTCGTATTTTTTCCAATCCTGCTTGTCCATTTTCTGCCTCAGTCAGTTGGAATCCGAGTGGCTCTAACAAGTTGACGAGAACGGCTCGGTTTTCCCAACGATCGTCTACCACCAGAATGCTGCGTCGTTGTCCTTCGTAACCAATAATTTGTTTTCCAGTTGTGATGGAGTTTTGCTCGGCCCAATCTGCGGCGATCGCCAGTTCCACCTCAAAAAAGAATTCACTGCCCACTCCCGGTTGGCTTTTAACTTGGATTTGTCCGTTCATAAGTTGGACAATCCTTTGGCTGATCGCCAATCCTAAACCCGTGCCCTCGGCTTGGCGCTGGCGATCGCCCACTTGTTCAAAAGCCTGGAAAATTTTATCCAAGTGCTCGGGCGCAATTCCTACGCCTGTATCTTCAATTTGAAATTTGACCCAGCGAGTGGACGGATTGGGATTATTCTCAACTACCGCAACCTTGAGCGTGACCGAACCTTTGTCGGTGAATTTAATCGCATTTCCCACCAAGTTGAGTAACACCTGACGCAGCCGTTTTTCATCCGCAAAAATCCCTTCAGGCAACTGCGGATCGGGATTGTAAACAAAATCAATGCCTTTTTGGTCGGCACGAATGCGACAGATTTCAGCGACACCTTGGACGAATGAGGGAAAGTGAATTGCTTTAGGTGCGAGTTCTAGTTTGCCGGCTTCAATTTTGGACAAGTCCAACACATCGTTAATCAGCGTCAGCAAATGAGAACCGCACTGGTAAATGACTTCTACCCCATGACGTTCTTTTGCTGGCAACGCTTTGGATCGGTTGAGGATTTGAGCATAGCCCAGAATGCCGTTGAGGGGAGTGCGGAGTTCGTGGCTCATGTTGGCGAGAAATTCGCTTTTTGCTTGGTTCGCACTATCGGCTACCTGTTTTGCTTCTTTCAGTTCTGCGGTGCGTTCCTCAACCCGGCTTTCCAGTTGGACAAAGGAGGTTTTCAGTTGACCTGCCATCTGGTTAAAGGAATCTGCCAGGGATTCTAATTCACTAATGCCTTGCACCTGAAGTGTTTGATCCAACTGTCCGAAGCTAATCGCCTGACTGGCTTTTTGTAGCTGCAAAATCGGTGTGGTAATCCAACGCGAAGTAAAAAGGCCCAGTATAGTCGTCACCACCAAAGCCCCTAGACACAGCAAAATTGTGGTGCGAGTATTGGCATTGATTTGTGCCATAAAATCTGATTCAGGTACTACCACAACGCTCAACCAGTCAATACCGCGTTCGTCTCGAATGGCTGAAACTTGAACGAACTGACGCTGATTTGCCAGCATGAAATCAAGCTGTTGACTCTGTTGAATAGCCTTGAAGTTGCTCAACCGATCGAGGATGGCTTGCGCGGTGGTACGAATTACAACATTTTCAGACTTGACGGCAGGAATTTGTTGCAACTCCTCATTTTTAAGATCCAGAATGTAAGGCTGTTTGATCGTTGAACTGGCAATCAGATTGCCCGATCGATCTACGATAAACGTTTGTCCCGTTTGACCCACCTTCAACTCGCTCAGAAAACGATGAATTTTGTCCAGCCGAAAGGTACTTTTTTCCACCCCTAGTAACGTTCCATCGCTCTTGTAAATCGGCTGGGATAGAGCCATGGTAGCCGATTGATACGAACTGCTAACGTAGGGCACAGATGTCCAGGCTGGTTTTCCGGCTTTCTGTACAACTTGATACCAGGGTCGAGTCCGAGGGTCAAACTCTGCCTGAGTTTTGAGCAGTGCGACCCGTTGACCTTGATCGTCAAGTTTGTAGAATTGGCGTTGAGGTAGACGCGCTTTGTCACTGAGGCGAGAAACGATGCCGTCATTGATTGTTGTATCTAGGGCAATATTCGTGCCATCCTCTAAACCAATTTGCACGTCTTCGAGGGTATTTTGGCTGACTAAGCGCCACAACGTTCGTTCCAGTTTGGTGAAATTTGTTAAATCAAGCTGACCCTCTTGAGCCGCAGCTACGATCACTTGTCCGGCAACATAAGGTTTTTCCAAATAGTTTAGAACTTGCAGGTTGAGGCGATCGCTCATCTCTTTTCGTAACTGACTGGCAACATCATTGACTGCCTTCTGTCCATTCCGCAGGGAAATATATCCCGTTAGCCCAACTGCTACGAAGATTTGTAGTACAAACGGGACTATCAAGAGCGATCGCAGGGAAAGTTTGCGCTTAAGTTTAAATAGATTCAGGGATGAGTTTGGCATAGAAATGCTAGTGGCTTCTCTGGAAAATAGACTTGAGGAATTGCTAGCTTGATGTTCAATCCACCTTGATAGAGCTTTCAAGGCGCTTAAAGTCCTGGCTAGGCAGTGACGCTAATAATTAATCTCGTACCTCCAACCACCAGTCGCATTAGTAAGTTGCGAGTGGTTTTCTTTTGTTCACGGAAGTGCCACAATCGCTCAGTTGCTTGATCTGCCGTTGGTTGGTGGAGTGGCTGGGAGACTGCGATCGGCTTGGATCTGTTAGCAGACTGTTATTTTGAGTAGATCGGGCGATCGTTCTGGCTCAAATTTAAAGGCGATCGCACTCCACCAAAAATCTCTCAACCCCATTCCAATCGAAGACTACCGCTTACAGAAAATCGCAGATAAAGCCCATCGCTTCTAGTCGTGGGATGAATCTGCTGACCCTAAAGGGTCAGTCCTTTTCAGTCTACGCCGCAGTCCCCTAATCAGATGTTAACTGTATCAATACTTAAAAGTTACCTGTAGGTCGATCTTAAACTCGATTTGATCGTTCCCACATTCTCATTCAACCCAGTCTTAAGCTAAAGTTTCTCACCTGGAGTTTCTCTTTTTATGGTTTTAATAAATTATTTTAACAAATTCCTCAAGCCAACAATTCACTTACGGCTACGCTAAAACCTGCAAGCACACTTTGACTGTTAACAACTTCATCGGCATTAAACAACCGCCAGCTTTGCCCCCCATTGACAAATATTAATCTAGCTTCAGGAAACAGCAACCAAACTTCTAAACATCCCGATTCCAAATATTCCTGAGCTTTGGCAAATAACTCTTCGCCGCTATCTTCGGGGGAAGCAACTTCCGCTATCAAAGGAAAACTTTGGGAAAATGCTGTAAAATTGCCTGATTGTGGCAGCAGTTCAGGAGTAATGTAAGCAACATCGGGACGGCGACCCTGCTTGCTAGTGCGACAAAGGACTTCTGTAAGAACTTCTCCTCCCTGTCCGCTGGAATTTTTGTAATTTCTCCAGGATGTAGATAATTTAGATTGAGCGAGACCGTGCTTGAATGTCATTCCTGTTTTCTCCACTAAGTTGCCGTCAACCCATTCCATTCTCTCAGCAGGTCTGACTAAAAAATCTTCAAGAGATATGACTTTTTTATGATCCGATTCTGGCGGAATTTTTGCTATATTTTCTGATTTTTGCGGTAATTCTTGCTCTGACTTTTGGTCGGCATTATTTGGTATAATTATAGTAGCTGTCATGCTCGCAACCTCTGTTTAACGATTATAAGTTTACAAGCGATCGCTCTCGATCGCATCTTTATGATGTTATTAAAGTTAGTAGATTTTGTCTTGTCAACTTAGCCAGACAATTTATATATCATAGGAATTAAGAAAGGTGACTTTCATGATTCTCTCAAACCGTTTTTCTGAAGCCCTCACCTATGCCGCCGAATTGCACGCTACCCAACTTCGCAAAGGTTCGGGCGTTCCCTACATTGCCCATTTGTTGGGTACTGCTAGTATAGCTTTAGAATATGGGGCTTCGGAAGATGAGGCGATCGCAGCTTTGCTTCACGATGCGATCGAAGATCAAGGCGGCGCCACCACCCGCGAAGCCATCCGCCGCCGCTTTGGCGATACCGTCACAGCGATTGTAGACGGCTGTACCGACAGTGACGAGACGCCGAAACCCCCTTGGCGTCAGCGAAAACAAGCTTATATCGATCGCATTTCTACAGCTTCTGGCTCAGTGAGATTAGTCTCGGCTGCTGATAAACTTTATAATGTTCGATCGATCCTGAAAGATTCCCGTCAATTGGGCGACATTGTTTGGGAACGCTTCAAAGGTGGCAAAGACGGTACTCTCTGGTATTATCGTTCTTTAGTAGAAGCATTCCGCAAAGCTGATTTAACGCCTATAGTTGAAGAATTAGACCGCACAGTTTTAGAACTGGAACAGTTTTCTGAACGCTGAAGGTTGAAGGTAAAAAGCACTAATTATCAATTACCCATTACAATTAAAAAATGGCAAATGTTCGCTTAGAAAATATTACCCGACGCTACCAAAACGTCACCGCGATCGAAAACATCAGCTTCAAAGTCCCGGACGGGGAATTTTGGGTATTAGTCGGGCCCTCCGGCTGCGGAAAATCTACAATTATGCGGACAATTGCAGGTTTAGAAACTGCAACTTCTGGAAATCTTTACATCGGAGATAATTTAGTTAACAACATTCCGGCGAGACAGCGGGACGTTGCAATGGTGTTTCAAAATTACGCGCTTTATCCGCACATGACTGTCGCAGAAAACTTGGCTTTTGGATTGCGGATGCGGAATGTTGACCCGACTAAAATTCAAGAACGAGTCGAAACAGTAGCCCGATCGCTCTCTATCGACCACCTCCTCAAGCGCAAGCCCAAACAGCTATCAGGCGGACAGCAGCAGCGGGTAGCACTGGGAAGGGCGATCGCCCGCGAACCCAAAGTATTCCTTTTAGATGAACCGCTTTCTAACCTTGATGCTCAACTGCGAGACGACACTAGAGCAGAACTCAAACAACTGCATCAACGGTTGGGCATTACCACAATTTACGTCACCCACGACCAAGTGGAAGCGATGACTTTAGCTGATAAGATTGTAGTCTTAAATGGGGGAAAAATTCAACAAATTGGAGACCCGCAAAGCATTTATGCGAAACCAGCTAACCGCATGGTTGCCACATTTTTAGGCAATCCCGCCATGAACATTTTACCTGCAATTTATACTAACGAATCCTTTCAAGTAGGAAATCAATCTTTAGTCTGTCCGCCGTCGATTCAGAAAAAATTGCAGCCTAGAGAAGGACAAGGATTTGATTTGGGCATCCGTCCAGAAAATATAGAAATGTTTACGCCACAAAACGCAGAAGAAGATGATTTGAAAACCGATGTTTGGGCATTAGAAAAAGTACCTCTTGATGTAGAGGTAAAAGTAGTGGAGCCTCTGGGGCGAGAAACTTTAATCCGAGCGAGTTTGCCTTCGTTGAACGCTGAAACTACTTTACAGGTGCAAGTACCTGCGAGTGTTCGATTGCGATCAGGCGATCGACTGACGGTACAGCTTGACTTCGATCGACTATTTATCTTTGACCCCTCCACCGGTGAGGCGCTATATCCTTAACTGGATCGAACAGGACTTACGCACGGTTGGGCAGCAACCAGGTTTTTTTTAGTCGGAGTGCGTAAGTCCTGTTTAATCTCAAATATCAAATATACTGAGCCTTCCAGTGGGAATGTCTCGATTCGTAGTTACAAAAATTTACACTTGACATTTATTAATTTACGAAGTAATGATACGATTAGTATGAACACAACGGAAAAACGTCCCCCCAAAAGCTGATCTTTCCTGACTCGGGGCGATAACGACCCACAACGCAAGCATCTTCCCGTTAAGAAGCGGCTTTACGCCCCGACTTGGGAGCAACTAGCGAACCCAAAACTGAGAAAAACGTTTTAGCGGCATTTTTAGATGAATCCCGACAACCTGCCTCAAATGCTGCAAACAGGATTTCACCTGACTTTAGGTGCAACTTCCTTTTTAATTGAGACATTGCAAGATCCTCTGAAGCGAGAAGAAAATCTTGACAAACTGAAGTCAGATTTGGGTCAGCTAGCCGATGAGCTGGTGGAAAAAGGAGAAATGACCGATCGAGAAGCCCGGAATTTTGTAGATACTATTTTTTCTCAACCGGGCGATCGGGAGAATGCCGAGAGCGAATCTGTCTCGCCCAAGCAGTCAGATGCAACGACTGATTCTCCTCCCGAGTCGGTTGTACAGCCTAACGTAAAGCTAGAGATTCAAGAATTAACTGCAGACATGGCAGCGCTGAGGACCGAGTTGGAAAATTTGCGTGTCAAAAATTCCCAGCATTAAAGAATCAAGAGTCTTTAATATAGCCGGAGTTTACTTGCAAAGTGATTTGCAAACTTATTTAAAAGAACCAAACTTTAGTCATTGTCCCAGTTTTCAGAACCGATCAGGTCGGCGATGCGATCGCGCAGCAAGAAGTCGCATTTTTCTAATTCGCACTCTACACAGGCCCATTCACGGGGCGGAATAAATTGGCAGAGCGTATATATGGGCTGCTGGCGGCTGAGTACGCCCTCGTGCACGAGGTGACGGGCTTCATCCTGGATGACATCTAAAGAGTATTGGATTTTGATAGTGGACTGAATCATAATGCGCCCTCAAGGTTTTAGTAAAAAAAAAATTATGGCCCTGGTAATAATATAGTCCAAAATTCCGGATATGTAAGTTAAATTTTGTCAGTATACAGGTATACAATTTCTGGCGGTCAATTGAAAATTCTTATAGGAATGATTAGTAAGTGATTGGATTTGTCTTGGGATTTTGGCCGCCACTTTTCCTGGCTAGCAGACCCATCTGCTGCAAAGCTCAATTCAGAATTGAGGAAGCCGCGCCCGATTCCCGGTTTCTGGATGCTTCGTTGCCAAAGGCAAAATTATTTCTTGCCAGAAACCGGGTTGATGAATTTAAGTCCTGACGCAGCAGCAAAAAAAAGATTTAGGAGTCCGGCAGTTCAAGAATTGCCCGTGGCGTCAATTCCAAACAGCACTTCTAGAGCAAGAGATTGGGCTACCGGCATCTGCCCGAAACAAAATACATAAGGAATACTCGGAGGCAAGTGGGGCAAAAATTGCTCTAAAACGTAGGGACTTCCGTAAATTAGGACAGCTTGCAGTTCTCCCGTCTTTAATAATTTCTTAAACAAATCTTGAGCTGCTTGGGTCAAACCCGCACTGCCTCGGAAGCAATTGCCGCGAATGAAAATTTGCAGCAGTGTCGGAGAAAAACGCTGTGCACCTGCATTATCCGCGATCGCGCCTGTGCGATCGTCAATCAGTTGCAATTCGTAACCAAACTGTTCGGGAAGCGCGATCGCCGGAGTGTGGTTTCCCAAAAACTCGCACCCCAAAACATCATCTACAACAATCAAATTCCGCAAAAGCTGGTTTTCTGGGGGCTTTGGAACCTGCAAAGGTAGATTTCCCCCAAATTTCAAAGAATCTCGCAAAATATCGGCAGCAGTTGCCCTTGCCTGGGGATTTGCCAGCAAACTTAAGTCGATCGAGTCGAGCGATTCTAGATTCTTGCTCCCCCCCTTAGCAAGGGGGGGTTGGGGGGGGTCAGAAATCGACAAACCCACCTTTATTTTCGCTTTCCAAATTCGCTTGACAGATTCCTGAATTTGTGAGATAGGAATACGCCCTTGAGTGACAGCTTCGCAGACCGCCTGAATCGCCCCTTCCGGGTCAAGCGGCATCAGCAAAACATCAGCACCAGCCTCAGCCGCCAAAACTGCTGCTTCATTAGCGCCGTACTTATTGGCGATCGCACCCATCACCAAAGCATCCGTCACGATCAAACCTTCAAATCCCAACTCGGATCGCAGCTTCCCGATCAAAATTTTGCGAGAAAGAGTAGCAGGAAACTCGGCATCCCAAGCCGGAATCAGCAAGTGAGCACTCATCACAGCATCCGCCCCAGCGGCGATCGCCTCAACAAAAGGAGGCAACTCAACCTCGGCCAATCTCGCTGGCGAATGCGGCAAAACCGGCAATTCCAAGTGAGAATCAACCGCGGTGTCTCCGTGGCCGGGAAAATGCTTAGCTGTAGTCAAAACCGGGTGATCACCTGCACCTCGAATAAAAGCAGCGGCCAATTTGCCGACAATTTCCGGTGTCTCGCCAAAAGCGCGGACGTTAATTACGGGATTGTCGGGATTGTTGTTAACATCAACTACTGGTGCGAGAATCCAATTCAAACCGATCGCCCTAGCTTCGATCGCAGTGACAGCGCCCATTTCTTCAGCATATCGATCGGCTTTACCTGCATCCTGTCGCGCTACTTCGGCAATTGCCATCGGCGGCCCGAACCAAGTCGCCCCCCCGAACCGCTGGCCGACACCTTCCTCAATATCAGCCGCCAGCAGTAGCGGAAACTTAGCCCAAGACTGCAATTGGTGCGATCGAACTGCCAACTCCGCAGCACTTCCCCCGACCAATATCACCCCACCGACGCCCAAATTTTCCAGATAATAGCGGAGTTTGCTGGCAGTTGGTTCCCATTCGGGATAGCAAATTTGGTGGTCGAACAAGCAGCCGGAAGCGCGCACCACGAACATCTGGGCCACCAGTTCTGGTAAGGAAAGATTGTCAATCATGGGAAATTAGGAATTGTTGACTGTTGACGGTTGACTGTTGACGGTTGACTGTTGACTGTTGACTGTTGACTACCTTCAGACACTAATCCTCGTCTGCTTCTAAATCATCATCATTTTCATTGCCATCGGCCAATTCTTCGTCATCAAACATACCTGGTTTGCGATCGGCAGAAAGCTGATTCAGCAGTATCAACATTTTATCGCCCCGTTCCAAAGAACGGTCTTCGAGAAATATCACTTCCGGTGTCCGGCGCAGTTGCACCCGTTGACCCAACTGGTTGCGGACATAGCTAGTAGCAGATTTCAAGCCCTCCATAGTCTCGGCTTTTGCCTCATCAGTACCGTAGATGCTGACAAAAATTTTTGTATGCTGAAGGTCTCCCGAAACAATTACGTCGGTAACGCTAACCATACCAGCACCTACACGGTCGTCCTTGATTCCATTCAGCAACATCAGGCTGACTTCCCGTTTAATCATTGAAGCTACACGCTCAATGCGACGATTTGTAGCCATAACACCTACTCCTCTATTTTCCTAATCAGCCATTTTCATCCCGATTGACAATTGTAGCGCGATCGGTCAGGGGTGTTACGGGCGATCGTCCGAGTTAGGGGTGAGATACAGCTTAGAGGCAAAAAAAGGTTCGATTGCCTATAGGTGAATATATAGCTAATCTAGAGAGGTAGAGTGAGATACAGCTTAGAGGAAAAAAAATGTTTGATTGGATTGTCAAAACCGTAGGCGATGCTTCAGGGGTAACTAACCAGCTAAAGATAGCTGAATGGGCCAGATTGAACAGGACTAACCCTTTCGATATGGGAGCCAAAAACTACCAACGATGTCTTCATGACTTAGGGTTAGGGGGAAAATATCATGAACTTGAATATAACAACGAAGATGGAAGCCTAAAATATCAATAATTTTGCCGCTAATTTCCTTAATTACGCTTCATAATTACCTTTTTTTTTATCCATCCATAATCTATTAATCAATCAAACAGAAACATTCCTTGTTAAAATTCCTTTATCGCCGTGTTTTTTGAGGGAATAAAGCTCATGGAAAAAGATTTCACTGTCGGTCAAAAAGTCCGAGTTGTGGCGATGCCACCTTACGTCAAAACTGCCGAACCGATGCCGATGCTGCGGCCTGCGAATGTAATTGCGATCGGCGCTGAAGGTGTTGTGATCGATCGGCGTCCCGGCAATTATTGGGGAATTCGCTTTGAAAAAGGTGCCTTTTTGTTAGACAGTCAGTACATTGAAGCTGCTATCAGTTGACAGTTGACAGTTTTCATTGGGCAGTGAGCAGTTGTCATTGGGAATTGGGAATTGGGCAATTCTCCCTCTTCCCTCTTCCTTCTTCCCTCTTCCCTCTTCCCTCTTCCTTCTTCCTTCTGTCAACTCTTCAACAAGCCAGCTTACCTTCAAAAGCCAAAGAATCAACAGGAAAGTTCCCCAAAAACCCCTCTAAAATAGGAGATGTGAAGTTACAAGGTTGAGGCTTTCCCAAATGATAACCTTGAGCGTAATCTACCCCAAGTTCATTTAGTTTATCCATAATTGTTTGATTTTCCACATACTCCGCAATAGTTTTAATTCCCATGACATGAGCAATTTTGGTAATAGCTTCTACCATTGCAATATCAATAGGATTGTCGGCAATATTCTTAATAAAATTGCCATCAATTTTGAGATAATCAACTGGTAAGCTTTTCAGATAAGCAAAGGAAGACATCCCGCTGCCGAAGTCGTCCAAGGCAAACTGGCAGCCTAGTTCCTTGAGTTGCAAAATCAAGCTGGCTGCCTTGCTGAGATTACCGATCGCCACGGTTTCGGTAATTTCAAAACAAATTATTTGCGGCGGTATTTGATGGATGGAAAACTGTTCCTGAATAAACTCGATAAACTTTTCTTCGTTGAGGCTGTCCCCAGAAAGGTTGATTGAATAAAGGTTGGGATATTTGCCAAATGACGATTGCAGATCAGACAAAAGAGAGCAAGCAGGGAAGGTAACTATTTTATCGCTGTCTACCTCGGGGTTTTGGACTAATAAATTGGCCGTGAAAAGTTTAGATAAATTGCTAAATAAAGTACGAATCACCCAGCGGTCGATCGCGTGCATCAAGTTGTAGCGTTCTGCCGCCGGAATAAACGCCATCGGCGACACCACCTGACCAGTTTCAAGCTGGAGGCGCAGCAGGATTTCGCAGTGGGTTCCGGTGGTTGGAGAGTTGAGCAAAGGTACGATCGGCTGAGAGTACAAGCAAAAGCGATTCTCTTCTAAAGCTTGATTAATTTGCACCACCCACTGCGTTTCGCCGTGCTGTTTAATTAATTCTTGATCGCCGGCTTGATAAACCTGCACCCGGTTGCGACCTTTATTTTTAGCAGCGTAGCAGGCCATATCGACCGCGCTCAAAATCGCAGATGTCGATGCTGTTTTGGGATTGATTGCTACCAAACCGATACTGACGCCGATCGAAAAAGTTTTGTCCTGCCACGCAAAGCGGAATGCCTGAATGCTTCGCAGCAGCGTTTCGGCAACATCCAATCCTCGATCGACGGGACGGTTATACAGGAGTACGGCAAATTCATCGCCACCCAGACGTGCCAAAATATCTGTTTTGCGGATACTGCTTTTAAATAGCTGGCTGACTTGGCGCAGTAGTTCGTCCCCAGCAGCATGACCGCAGGTGTCGTTAACTATTTTGAAGCGATCGAGATCCAGGTAAAGCATCACGTGTTCTTGCCCGTAACCTTGAGCGCCGTGTAGGGCGTGCTCTAGCTGGTACTCAAATTCCCGGCGGTTGACTAATTGCGTCAGGGGGTCATGAGTTGCCTGCCAGGTGAGTTGCCGCGCTTGAGTTCGCACTTGCGTGACATCTCGGAACACAACGACGGCGCCGACAATTTCGCCGCTGCTAGCGTGGATGGGGGCGACGCAGTGGTCGATCGCAAATTCGCTGTTGTTGTGGGCAATCAGCAAATTGTTGCGCCCTTGGTCAACAATCCGACCTTCGGACAAAGCGATTTCGGCGATATGTTCGATCGGCAGCCGGCTAGTTTCGTCAACTATTCTCAGCACGCTGGCGAGGGGCAAACCCTTAGCTTCCAATGTAGACCAACCCGTGAGTGTTTCGGCAACTGGATTCAGGGTCGAAATGCAGCCGTCGGCGTCAGTAGTGATGACGCCATCGCCGATCGATTGTAGAGTAACCTGAGCGAGTTCTTTTTCTTCAAAAAATGCTTGTTCCATGCGCTTGCGATCAGTAATATCTCGCTGCACCGACACCCAGTGGGTAACGTTCCCGGAGGTGTCGGCAATGGGTACGCTGTTGAGTTCCACCCAATATGTTGAACCGTCTTTGCGGTAGTTAATCAATTCTAGGCGTAGGGGTTCTCGGCGAGAGAAAGTACGGCGAATTTTAGCGACTTGGGTGGGGTCGCTTTCTGGGCCACGCAAGCAACTGGGGGTTTGTCCGATGATTTCTTCGGGTAGGTAGCCCGTCATTTGGGTAAAAGCTTCGTTGGCATAGATGATGCTGGGGTCGGAGATATCGCTGTCTCCCGCATCCATAATCACGATTGCGTCGTTAGCGTTCACTACAGCAGATTCTAAAAGGTGGAGTCTGGCCTCGGCCCTGACGCGGGTAGCAATTTCGCTTTCTAGTCTGGCGTTAGTCAAGCTGAGGGATGCGATCGCTTGTTGCAATTCCCTAGTCCTTTCTGCCACTGAATCGTGCAGAACATCGATCGCCCCGGACATTTCCATGGGATCAAGTACGCGAAGTATGTTGGTTTGAGTAACTATTCCCAGGAGTTCTCCGCGTTCCCCCGTTACTACCAACCTGCGGACTAAACGCTGGCGCATTTCCTGATGAGCTACCCACAGCGAGTCTTCTTGCTTGAGGCTAAATAAAGGGGTACTCATCACCGTTTGGGCGATCGTTTGCGACAAATCTATTTCTAAAGCTTGAAATTCGACAATATCCCGTTCTGTGACTATACCTACTGGAATGGGGAACGGTAAATTCATCGATAATTCTGTTGATTCTGTAATTACTACGCAGCTAACGCGGTGCTGCGCCATCAACTCGGCTAAACTCCTAACTGACGCGGAGCGAGGCGCTTGAATGACTTGTGCGGTCATTACTTCTTTCACGCTACGCATTTTTAAAATATTTGCCGGTTTCAGCATGGCTTGGCGAATGCTTTCCGGCGTAATTACTCCTAATAGTTGACCGTCAGTGTCCAATATTGGCAAATGCTTAATTCTTCGTTGCCCCAGGAGAATTAGGGCGCTGAAAATGTCTTGAGTCTCGGCTTTGGTTAGAGTTGCTGCGGGCTGCTTCATGACTTCTGCGATGGTGACACCTTTTAAGTTTTTGCCCGAGGCAATCAAATCGACAAGATCCCTCTCGGTGAAGATTCCTTGCAATTGAGAATTTTGAGCAGACTGCGAGGAGAATTTTTCTAGGGATTTTTCCACGACAAAGACGCAGATACCTGTCGCGTCTCTAAATGCGCTTGAGGTGGGGGGATTTGCGATTTCTGTTAGTTGCTGATAGATATCGGTTGGTGGAATGTCTGCGTTTAGAGAACAAGTTCCGCGCCGTTGGCCCATCAGGGTAATTACTTCTGCTAGTGGGGTATGGGGCGCGACTGTCAAGGGGTAGCGGTCAATTACTTGAGCTAAGGTTGGCAGATACTTGGATGAATCGTTGTTGAGCATATTTAATTGAGTTTTGCGATCGCGTGGACTCTGCGACACTCCAAAAAAGTGCTGCTTTCCAAGCACTAGGTGGATTTTTACGGCGCTGCTGAGACCTAATTAAAATTTATTGTTAAAAATGCAGCTGAGCTTGGACTGGGGATCAAGCCAGTGAATGCTTTTCCTCTACCTATAAAGTTATAAGCTTATCTTTATTTTAAATTAAATTTTCTGTCTCGTGACACTTTTATTAAAAACCAAGTATTTTATGTGAACTTTTTGCGATAGGATCATCCCTAAAATCATCCCTCGTATTGCGAATCATCTCCCTCTTCAGAATGACACATCGGTTGGCTATATTAGCTAACCTAGAAAAGGTTACTACAAAAGTGCACTGTATTAAGTTCGGCAGTGTTAAGTTTTGCGAAACTATGTTTTGCGAGCTTGTTGAGACCATCTATGCGTTGTTGAGGGCAATCGATGTCACAGCCAAGCTGTGAATTAGATCGCAACTTGCGAAAACAACGGTGGTAAGATTGTAGATATCAATAGAAGAACTTAAATACAGAGTCTGGTGAGGAAAAGGGATTATGAAACGCAATCTATTAGCCGCTACTTTTTTAATTACTCCCCTACTGTTGGCCGGGCCGGCTCGCGCTGAAAATCCCGCTCACGTCAAACAGTTATTGTCAACGGGCCAATGTTTTCAGTGCGACTTGTCAGGAGCAGATTTAACGGGAACTCATTTAATTGGTGCTGACTTGAGAGAAGCAAATTTACGAGGAGCAAACCTATCTAGTGCCAACCTGGAAGGTGCTGACTTGACCGGCGCTAACTTGACAGGTGCTAACTTAACCGCAGTTTTCCTGACTAATGCCAGTTTAAATGACGCAGACCTCGATCGGGCAAATCTGACCGCGGCTATCATTAACACCGCTGACGTATCCGGCGCATCAATGGAAGATATGACCATCACAGATGCCAAAATCTACAATACCCAAATCGGCGTCGGCGGTAGCTACGACCAGTGAACTCAGCAAAAGAATGAAAACTGCCAATTTTCAGTTTAAAACCCGGTTTTTCCCCAGAAACCGGGTTTTTAGTTTTTGTGTAAAGTACCCCGGAACCTCACATTTTCTCTCATATTTCAAGCAAGCCGTCTGACGCACCCTATCACTACCGCTAAAAACCCAAATCAACCGCAATTCGGTGCGCGCAAGCAAACCCAGAAAATGCCACCGCATTTAAACCCTGTCCGGGAAACGTACTGTCACCCACACAATACAAACCAGGCATAGAAGTTCGATTAAACGGCATTCCCAGCAAACCCATTAGCTTCTGTCGCGGAATCGGCCCGTAAGTTCCGTCTTCGCGCCCCAAAAAGCGGCGGTGAGAACGCGCTGTCCCAACTTCCATATAATCCAAACCGGCATCTAAACCGGGAAAAATCTTTTCTAATCTTTCAATAATTCTCCCTGCCGCCTCTTCCTTTTTCTCCTCGTATTCCTGCTGCGAAAGTCCTTCCCACTGTTCCATCCAACTCGAAGTAAAAGCGTGAACGATGTGATATCCTGCGGGAGCTAAATCCGGGTCGAGCACGGTCGGAATTGACACCAACACAGTCCCCTCCGGCGCTTCCATTTTGTCCCAATCTTCTAACAAAATGTGGTGGCAGGCACTACCCGCAGGGATTACGCTTGCTTCCACCCCCAAATGCAAACTCAAGAAACTGGGGGCTTTTTGATAGCGCTGCTGCCACTTCTTCTCGCTAGCGGGCATCTCTTCTGCGGGCAGCAATTTCTCAAAAGTATCCCAGCGCGTGGCGTTAGAAACGATGCGCTTTGCGCGGTAAACTTCCCCGGTTGCTAGCTCGACTCCGACAGCGCGGCCGTTTTCTGTAATAATTTTTTTCGCCTTAGCTTTGTATTGAATTTTCCCGCCGCATTTTTCTAATCCTTCTACTAATTTTTGGGCGATTTGACCGACTCCGCCTTTGGGATAATTTATGCCACCGTAATGTCTGTCGGAAAATACCATTCCGGCGTTAATCATCGGCGTCAAGTCGGCAGGTACTACAGACCAGTAGTAGCATTCCATGTCGATAAATTTCAGCAAAGTAGGGTCTTTGATGTAGCGGCGTGCAATGTCCCCAGTATTTTGAGGCAAATATTTTACCAATCCCAAACAGGCTAAGGGATTCTGAAAAAAGACTCGGACTAGATATCCGGGTTCTTCTAGGGATAGCAATTCCATCCCGTTGAGGCAGTTAAAGACGTTCCAGCATTCGCCGTAAAATTTGTGGATTCCTTGGCGTTCGTGAGGGAACCTGTCAGTTAATTCTTGCAAGTATTTGTCATAAGCCTGGGGAACTTCAAGTTCCAAGCCGCTGGGTAAGTGATAGTGAAGCTGTACGGGGTCGGGAATCGTTTCTAAGGTGACGTTGACTGCTTTCAGGGCGCGGGTGAGGAGGTTGGTGGTGCCACGCTGTCCGAAACCAAAAATCATGGAGGCCCCGACATCAAATCTGTAGCCTTCTCTATCGAAATATCCAGCGCTACCCCCCGGAATTGTATAGCTTTCGAGCACTAAAACTTTGGCTTTCTTAGCGGCTAGCTGGGTGGCTGTCACGAGTCCGCCAATGCCGGAACCGATGACAATCACATCAAACTCTTGCTGTGTATGGCGGGAGTTGGGAGAAAATAATTGGGATTGGGTAGGAGCTGACATTCGGTTAAAAATCTTAATAATTTCTATAATATTACAGTCGATCGCTCTAGAAGGAAGAAGGAAGAAGGAAGAAGGAAGAAGGAAGGACGAAGAAGGAAGAAGGAAGAAGGAAGAAGGAAGAAGGAACAAAAATAAACTATTTCCAATGCCCGATGCCCGATGCCCGATGCCCGATGCCCTCTCTGCTCCATGCCCGATGCCTAATGCCCCAGCTAAAAAAAAAAAATGCGGGAACAGTCTACCATTGCCGACTGCCCCCGTCTGCCGATCCTTTGAGAGGAGAACACTAAAAATCACTATAGTCTTATTGCTAATTAATGTCAATACTATTGGTAAAATATTTCAATAAGCTGATGGAGGTTGATCGGCGAATGGGGTCTAACTCAATCTCTGGCTTGTATGCGCCCTCAAGGATGTGATAAGTTGCACAGAGCGATCGATCGCCCGTTGGCGAAGCCCTCAAGGACGATCGACCGCAGCATAAAATGCCTCCAACCTCGCACTCTCCCCAATTTTCTAATGTCCCTGCAACTGCGCGTTTACGTTCCTCCACATCCATTAATTAAACACTGGCTGGCTGTTGCTCGCGACGCCGCCACCCCATCGGTACTTTTTCGTTCTGCGATGACAGAATTGGGAAGGTGGCTGGCTTACGAGGCAATTCGAGAATGGCTGCCGACAGTGGAAACAACGGTGCAGACCCCTGTGGGCGAATGTCCGGCGACTTTTATCAACCCGGAAGCTCCGTTAGTTGTAGTACCGATTTTGCGGGCGGGTTTGGCACTGCTCGAAGGAATTCAGACGGTTGTACCGCTGGCTTCGGTTTACCACCTCGGCATGGCAAGAAATGAGGAGACGCTGCAACCGACTTGTTATTTGAACAAATTGCCGGCGCAGTTTAACCCGGAAACGCGGGTGATAATTAGCGAGCCGATGCTGGCTACGGGCGGCACGATTATAGCGACAATGCAGGAATTGACGAAGCGGGGAATTGACCCGAGCTTGATTCGGATTATCTCTGTGGTGGCTGCTCCTCCGGCTTTGAAGAGGCTGAGTGCAGAGTACCCGAGTTTGATGATTTACACGGCAACGATCGACGAAATAGTCAACGAACAGGGCTTTATTGTACCTGGTTTGGGAGATGCGGGCGATCGAACTTACGGCACATGAACAAGTCAGTCAGTCAAGTTGAGATTTGAGATTTGAGATTTGAGATTGACTCGACAGATAAATCTGGGGGGTTGTATGCCTTTTTGGGTGTGGCGAGTTGTTCCAGGAATCAGTTGCTGAAATATCGTCGGGGGAAAAAGATGACCCTGGTTTGGTAAAAGCAGGCACAGAGAGAGTTAGAATCAAAAGTACAAGTCAAAAATAAATAGCTTTTAGCACTCATTGCCCGTGAAACTTGATTCTGTTCCGCCAAGCTTGTCTGCTTCTGACTCAGTAAACCTCAATTATGATTTGCCACAACAGGTACAACTACAAATAAAAGAGGTTACTGAGATTTGTGCTGCTTTAACCCCGGAGCCCGCTGAACTCTCAGTGACTATAAATCCCGATATTTGTCAGGAAGAAAAGAAACTGAAGTCGCAGCAGTGGGCAATTTTTGCCTCGACTTTTGCAACTATTTTTTTGGCTGAAATTGGAGACAAAACTCAGCTCGCAATCTTGCTGATGACGGCTGAATCTCGAAATCCTTGGATCGTTTTTGCGGGTGCGGGTTCGGCTTTGATAGCAACCAGTTTGCTGGGGGTGTTGCTGGGAAGGTGGCTGGCTAGTCGGATTGCTCCGAGAACTTTGGAGAGAGCAGCCGGAGTGATTTTACTGGCGATTTCGGTGGTTCTGCTGTGGGAAGTGCTGGGTTAATTGTCTGCCTTGTCGGTAAGTCCTAGATTTCTACAATAGCTAACTAAGAACTAAAAAAACATGGACTGGCAACTTTTGGGAATTAGTTTTATTACAGTGTTTTTGTCAGAATTGGGAGACAAAAGTCAATTAGCTGTGATCGCCTTGGGCAGTAGTTGTAACTCGCCGCGGGCTGTATTTTTCGGCACCGCGTCGGCGCTGCTGCTGGCGAGTTTAATCGGTGTGGCGATCGGCTTCAGCACCGCAGAGGTGTTGCCGGAACGACTGGTAAAGGGACTTGCGGCGATCGGATTTGCGGTGATGGGCTTGCGCCTGCTGTGGCCAAAAGCAGATTTACCGGAAGCATCCGAGTAGGGCGTGCCGTGAGTCGATTTTAGATTTTAGATTTTAGATTTTAGATTTTAGATTTACTCTACAGATGAATGTAGGAAGTTGAACAAGAGTCTAAAATTTTGCTCTCTCAACCACAGGAGTCGTTCGCAAGTATCCGTTTTTGGGCGGGTCAGGAAACTTGACAGTATAGTTATATCAAATCTGTTAGCATCGGAGATTATTCATATCTCTCTTCTCTTCATCTGCGTGAATCAGCGTCAATCCATTCTCATCTGCGGTGAATAAATTTTCTTTTTTTAACCGCAGATACAGGCAGATAAACACAGATTAACGCAGATGAATATCAAATCCGGTGTTTACGATCGCGTTAAAATTTAAAAAATTAGCGGGGGGCGTGAATTCACGCCCCCCGCCGCTGCAGGTTGAGTTTTTTTTCTCAACTCCACCTCTGAGTATTGTGTCGATTAAACTTGGTTTTGGTAGCACCAGCCGAGCAGCGTACCGGCGACAGCCAACTTCAGGGCTTCCAATCCAAAATAGCCTTGGTGCAGTAGATTCATCCCGGCTGGCACTTCTGCTGCGGAATCGAACAGATTTAGGTGCATTCCCAAGGCGCTCATTTGGGGTGTCAGGGCGTAGGTGTCAATCAGGGCGATCGCCAGAAGTACCAATGATAATAAGATTGCTGTGCGGCTGCGCTTGCCGAAGTCACCGACTAAATTGCTCAAAACCATCAAACCCGTTGCCACCAGGCCCGAACAGATTAACTCAACGCGGTTGAATCCCCAGAACATTAAATTCCCCGCCGTTGCAAACTCGGGAGATGTCGTCATGCCAGATATGTAGAGACTGGGCATAATTACTAGATCCAAAATCAGGCTACCGCTGAGCCAGAAAATTAGAGACACCATGACAATTGCTTGCCAGCGCGGTTTGATGGATTCCACTCTTGATGTTGTAATAGCTGTCATATAATTAGACCCTCTAAAATTTTCTTCTGCCTTTTCTAGAGTTTAACTAACTTTTTTCTAAAATTCTGTTAAGTATTTTTAAATTAATGGTAACTTTTGTGTAACATACCCTGAATAATTGTTAAGCTCACTTATGTTTGTCATCACTGCCGTTAACTAATACTAATTCGGAAAAAGTACGGAATAAATTAATAATTACTCACAGGACTTATGCACTGCGACCAAAGATATCTGTTTTTGACCGGGATTAAAAGCCTTAACGTATTTCTTTCATAAAAAACCAGGTTTTTGCGTCCAGAAATAACTTTTAATTTAACTGTATATGCCTAAATTTCAATTATCATCTTGGTTGCCCCGTCTCCCCCCTCAAGTCTGGATTCTGGCCGCCGGCAGATTCCTCTCCCAAAGCGGCACCGGTTTTACTTTATTTTACGCGCCGATATTTTTTGTCGATCGCGTGGGTTTATCTGCTACTGCTGTTGGGATTGGTTTGGGTAGTGGTTCAGTTTCGGGCATATTTGGTCGAATTTTGGGCGGTTCTTTTTGCGATTCTAAATTTTGGGGAAGGCGGCGAACTTTATTGCTGGCGGCAGTTATTTGTGCTGTGGCTTCTTTTGTACTGGCGGCGACTAATGATTTCGTTGGCTTAATTGCGGGCAATTTACTGATGGGTTTTGGTGTGGGTTTGTATTGGCCTCCAACCGAGACGATGGTGGCGGATTTAACGGAGGGTGAACAACGACAGGAGGCTTTTGCTTTGACGCGACTTGCTGATAATTTGGGTTTGCAAATTGGGATTATTTTAGGTGGTTTGTTGATTGAGTTAACGGGAAATTATCGCTCGCTCTTTATTATTGATGGTATCTCGTTTTTAGTGCTGTTTGCGGTGGTGGCGCTCGCGATCGCCGAAACCTACAAACCAGCTAATTCAGCCGATATAGGCAAAAAAAGTCTAAAAAATGGCTGGATGGTGGCGCTGAGCGATCGCAGTCTTCTAGTTTATGCTTTAGTAAATACTCTGTTCACATTATATATTTCCCAAATCCAAACCACAATGCCGCTGTACTTTAGCAAGTTTGTCGCGGTGGGGACGGGAACAGGTTTTTCTACTGGTACAATTACCGTTTTGTTTGCTTTTAGCACGTTTTTAACTGTGGCTTTGCAACTGCCGGTTGTTAAAGCTTTGAGGCGGTTTTCCCACTCGAAAGCTTTGATGATTTCGGCGCTGCTGTGGGGAATGGGATTTATCGCGATCGGCTTGACGGGAATGGCTGCAACTGGCCATCTATTTTTAGCTGTTTTAGGCTTGAGCTTTTTGTCGGTTGCGACTGTTGCTTATACGCCTTTTGCTTCGGCTTTGGTGGTAGATTTAGCCCCAGAGTCTTTGCGGGGCGTGTATTTGGCGGTTAATTCTCAGTGTTGGGCGATCGGCTATTTAATCGGGCCGCCGCTGGGCGGTTTGGCTTTGGATAGAGGTAAATGGGCGGCCGATAATTTTTGGTTGGGCTTGGCTCTTAGTGTGATTGCGGCTGTGGTTATTTTGCAAAAGCTCGATCGAATGTTAAAAAAATAATTGCTAAAATACAACTTTTGTGATAATTTAACCCACCCGATAGATAAATAACTAACTCGCAAAAAATGCCTAGCGGCCTTAAGCTCTGATAGCAGGCGGTTGTTTTACTTATTTTATTAGACCTATAAAAAATATTAACTCAAGACTTTGTGGTTGGCGATACCACAGAGCTTTACAATTCCTAGAAAGCTAATAGCAATTTTACTATCAAATTTGTGAGGAGTTCTAGTGAAAGCACATCTACTATTTAGTGCTGGCGCAGTAGGTTTACTGTATATACTTGCCGGTTCTTTACCATTGGCAGCGATGCCTCCCGCCGAAAAAAAAATATTAGGTAGTGAAGAGTTAAAAGAGTCCGAGGCTAAAGTTAGGCTGAATACAACTGTTGAAAATCACGTCAAAGCCCCTGAAACATCCGAGTTAAAATTAGTTGAGGGGCTGCAAGTTGACAACACCGTCTCAACAACCAATCAACTCGCCAATCACCCCCAAGAAACTGCCAACCTGAATCTGCCCGAAACAGCAGCATTAACCGCAGAAAATTCCCGGGAAAACTCATTAAACTTAGCCGAAAAACCAGCAAACCCAGCCCCAGCCGTCACACAACAAGTATCTGTTGCCCCTTCCCAAAACTCGCAGACACCAGCAGAAGTCACAGAAAAAACATCTGTCATTCCCGCCCCTAACCCTGCACCAATAATTGCCCAAACAGAAACTTCTACTTCCGAAAAGTTAGCTGAAATCGAAAACAGCGCTTCCTTAGAACCCGCAGCAACCAACAGCAAAACTTCTGAATCCAGCGAACTCCAGCAAGTAACATCTGTATCTCAACTATCCGACGTGCGCCCGACAGACTGGGCATTTCAAGCCCTGCAATCTTTAGTCGAAAGATACGGCTGCATAGCGGGATATCCTGACGGCACATTCCGAGGCAATCGGGCAATGACTCGCTACGAGTTTGCCGCCGGTTTAAACGCTTGCTTGGATAAGGTTAACGAGCTAATTAAAGCAGGTACAACCAATTTAGCCACGAAAGAAGACTTAACCGCACTGCAAAGACTGCAAGAAGAATTTGCAGCAGAATTAGCTACTTTGCGCGGTAGAGTCGATGCTTTGGAAGCCCGTACCTCCGAATTAGAAGCCAATCAATTTTCGACAACAACTAAACTCAGCGGCGAAGCAATTTTTAGCGTTGCCGATACTACGAAAAACAATCATAGCGATACTCAAACAGTCTTCAATTACCGACTGCGGCTGAATCTGCTGACCAGTTTTACGGGCAAAGATACCCTAATAACAGGCTTACAAGCTTACAACATTCGCAGCTTCGGGCCTGATTTGGGTTTGTCAACGGGGGCATTTAGCGGTTTGTCTGACAGTCAGGCAAGGCTGAGTTTTGAGCCGCAATTCCCCGGAATCAATCCTCAGAATTTATCTAGCATTGGCGCCAATACTGTTGAACTTTACAAACTGCTTTACGTTTTTCCAGTTTCTAACAGCATCACTCTATTCGCGGGCCCAAAAGCTGAAACTTCTGATGCTTTTCAAGCCATCACTCCTTTCGCTGGAGAAGGGCAAGAATCTATTTCTAGGTTTGGAGGTTACAACCCTGTAGTGCGCGTATCCGGCGGCACTTCAGGCAGTGGCTTGGCATCGGCAGGTGGGTTTATTTGGAACCTTTCCAAAAAAGTCAATCTTACAGCTTTGTACGGCAGTGTAAATGCTGCTTTGCCCAACGATTTAGGCTTTCCAGCTACTCCGTTGGGTGCGGGTTTATTTAATGGCAGTACCGTTGCTGCGGCACAGTTAACGATTAAACCCACTAGCAGCATTGACATTGGTTTGAATTACGCTTACAGTCGCCACCAATTGAATATTCTTGCCACAGGATTATCTGATGCGGATTTGGGTTCAATTTTGGGAAGAGATAGACAACCTGTTAGTGGCGGGGTGAGGATGAATTCGTTTGGCGGTACTGCAACTTGGCGGCTTTCTCCGAAATTAGCTGTTTCTACCTATGGAGGTTGGATCATTGCTGATGCTGAAAGAAGCAATGCTTCTACAACTTTTAACAGTTGGATGGTAGGTTTCCATTTCCGAGATTTGTTCAAACAGGGCAATAATGCAGGTATTCTGTTTGGACAGCCTTTGGATCGGGATTCGGTAAGTGGCGGTGCTCGTTTTCAGGCAAATAAGGCAACTCCTTATCATTTGGAAGCTTATTATCGTTTCAAAGTTAACGACAATATCAGCGTTACACCGGGTGCTTTTGTGTTGTTCAATCCTGAAGGTACTAAGGATAATGATACTGTAGGGGTGGGGGTTCTCCGCACTACTTTTAGTTTCTAGAGTCGGAAAAATATAGCCTCTGCATGGGGCGGGGCGGGTTTATTTCTCTTGTCTGTGAGTGGCCAATATTGTTGGTGAACCCGCCCTTACCTAGAGAAGTTTGAGAAAATATGAGGTACAAGTTGAGATTGGGGATTGAGGAATTGTTAATTAATTCGTGAATACCTCATCTTTGTGAAAAAGGCTATACCAATTCCCAATTCCCAATTCCCAATTACCGATTATTTTCGTCGATCGCCCAATTTGCGGTAAACTGCTCTTAAATCCACTTGATGGTGAGCCAAAGCAACCAAAGCGTGATAAAATAAATCCGCAACTTCCCCAGCGATCGCCTCTTTGTCGTCATCTTTGCAAGCCATCACCACTTCCGCCGACTCTTCGCCAATTTTCTTGAGAATCTTGTTGTCGCCGCCCTCGAACAACTTGCAAGTATAAGAACTTTCGTTAGGATGGTCGCGGCGATCGCAAATTACCGCAAATAATTGAGATAACATATCCCCAGGTGGCGGTGAAATTTCCCCCTCAACTTGGTGAAAACAACTTCTTTCTCCGGTGTGACAAGCAATATCTCCGACTTGTTCGACAGTGACTAGCAAAGCATCACTATCGCAGTCGTAACGCAGCCCTTTGACATTTTGAATGTGTCCCGAAGTCGCGCCTTTGGGCCACAATTGGGCGCGCGATCGACTCCAGAACCAAGTTTGCCCGGTAGAGAGCGTTTTTTGCAGCGACTCCCGATTCATCCAGGCCATCATTAACACCGTACCGTCCAAATAATCTTGGACGATCGCAGGCACTAAACCGCGATCGTCGTAACGAATCTTTTCAATTGGGATCGATCGGCTCAAAGTAGACAAATCAGTAGTAGACATAATTTTATTTCAACTTTGTAATATAGATTAACGCTTTCCTGTCGGAGATTGTTTTTTTATTAACCGCAGAGAACGCAGAGGAGGCAGAGGAAGAGAGAAGTTTGAGCAAGTGATGGCTAAATTGTCAAGAAGTATTTTACAAAAAATTACATTTTAGGGCGATTCCCTACGGGATAGCTTCGCTTCACGGTGCTAGGGCGACAAAGCTTAAAAAACCCAAGCTAGTATTGCTACTCATTGGTTTGTACCCTAAAATCTACTAGAATAGTTTCCTTGAATCGACCTAACCTTTATGTTGAACTGGCTATAAAATTATTCTACCAACAACAGACGTTCACTAAGGAGAAAACATTGGTTTCCACAACCTTGAAAACCACCAAATCAGAAGAAATTTTCGCTGCCGCCCAGAAGTTGATGCCAGGTGGCGTCAGTTCCCCCGTCCGCGCCTTCAAATCCGTAGGCGGACAGCCCATCGTCTTTGACAGGGTAAAAGGAGCCTACATTTGGGATGTTGACGAAAACCAATACATTGACTACGTAGGCACTTGGGGTCCAGCCATCTGTGGCCACGCCCACCCGGAAGTCATCAAAGCCCTTCACGAATCCTTAGAAAAAGGTACGAGTTTCGGAGCACCTTCGCTTTTGGAAAACGTACTCGCCGAAATGGTCATCGATGCCGTTCCCAGCATTGAAATGGTGCGATTTGTCAACTCCGGCACCGAAGCCTGTATGGCCGTTTTGCGCCTGATGCGAGCTTTCACCGGACGCGATAAACTGATTAAATTTGAAGGCTGCTATCACGGGCACGCCGATATGTTCTTGGTAAAAGCCGGTTCCGGCGTCGCAACTCTGGGCCTTCCCGACTCCCCAGGCGTCCCGAAATCCACTACTGCCAATACCCTCAACGCTCCCTACAATGACTTAGAAGCAGTCAAAGCTTTATTTGCCGAAAATCCCGGCGAGATAGCAGGCGTAATTCTCGAACCAGTGGTGGGGAATGCCGGTTTTATTACCCCGGATGCAGGTTTTCTCGAAGGTTTGCGGGAAATTACTAAAGATAACGGTGCTTTGTTAGTTTTTGATGAAGTAATGACCGGTTTCCGCATCGCCTACGGCGGAGCTCAGGAAAGATTCGGTGTCACCCCGGATTTGACTACTTTGGGTAAAGTTATCGGTGGCGGTTTGCCGGTGGGAGCTTACGGGGGAAGGCGGGATATTATGGGATGGGTGGCTCCTGCTGGCCCGATGTATCAAGCGGGTACGCTTTCGGGAAATCCTTTGGCGATGACTGCTGGGATTAAGACTTTGGAATTGCTGCAAAAACCCGGCACTTACGAACAGTTGGATAAGATTACCAAAAAACTGTCTGATGGATTGCTAAAAATTGCTAAGGAAGCGGGACACGCGGCTTGTGGCGGGCAAATTAGCGGGATGTTCGGCTTGTTTTTTGCGGCTGGCCCGGTTCACAATTACGAGGATGCGAAGAAGTCGGATTTGACGAAGTTCAGCCGCTTTCACCGGGGAATGTTGGAGCACGGAATTTATCTTGCTCCTTCGCAGTTTGAGGCGGGATTTACTTCTTTGGCTCATACTGAGGAAGATGTCGATCGAACTTTGGCGGCAGCTCGTGAAGTAATGGGGAGTATTTAGTTTAGTTCGTAGTCAGCACTGTAGTCCTTAAAACTTAGGGATGAACGATTAAAGTCCTTGCTGTTTTTGGCAGTAAGGACTTTAATTTTTCCTTCGGATATGATGTCCGGTCAATCTACCATCTTAGTTTGCTTGAGTTTTATCCGATTATTCTGTAGTAATATTACCTCGCGGACTGAGTGTAGACGGCGGAGTTCAGGTGAAAACGACGCCTAAGAATAGATAGGTAGTCCTGCATAGCAAGGAAAATCAAGGGTTTTAATTGGTAGATAAACTGGCGTTATACTCATGAATGAAATACCAAATAGCGCCAATATGATTGGAGAGTTTTTTGGAGAATGAAAGAGTTTTTCTCACCAATCTAGATATTCTTTGTCTCATCGTATTATTAAATCTTTATATATAGTTTGTCAGACCAGTCTCCTTTCCTACTGCCTTGGATCTTTTTTGAGGAAAAACTGTGACCTAGGCACTCCAAAAGTCTGTATAACTTACGGCACAGTGAGTCTGCAACAGGTGGCACAAGAATCCCATAATCCTTGAGCGCCAGCTTGCTCTCTTTTGGCAATATACACTCCTACAATTTATGAAAGTTGAGGCTTCAATTGCCAGCTCTTTCCACTGCTTGTTATCCTTATTGCCTACAAATGACCACATTTCATCACATTGAATTGTGAGCTTCCCTTTCTTTTTTGACTTTACTTCTACTTCTCTGTTTACTACTCCTAATTTTTTATTAACATAGTATTGCAACCACCGTGACGAAACCCCAGTAGCACTCACAATCCCAGCCAGAGATATCTTTTCTCATAAAAGTCGATCTATCAACTTTTTTGTTGCTAATGAAATCGGTTGATCTCTGGGATTCATGACGAATTGTCTGACCCAATCTCGACCTTTAAAAATTTGCTAATCGCTAGCGATTGCGACCATTTTTCCCGATGTATTTAGAGTTACACGTGGGACAGTTCATAAGCTAAAATTCAAGGTAGCTTAAAAGTATAAAATTATAACACATTTTCCTTGCTATGCAGGACTACCCTGTGGTGAATGTTTATTTGGTGCCGTCGGCGAAGGAGCGGAGGCTGGCGCTTTGTATTTTACGCAGTGCCAGCCGTTGGATGCGCTGATTGCTTGGGAAATTTGCAAGCTTGGTGGCTCAATAGCCGATTCTTGACGGCGACAACCCGGTTGTGCTGGTTCAGGACGACTACGGGCTGTACGATGAAGGATTGGGGAACTGCACCCAGCAGCCGGCTTAGAGGTGCTGTTGGGGGTAATTAGCGGTTTTGCGAGAGATGCTTCGATCGCCCTCAAGTTCGGCGAGATGGCCCGCGTCGCTTGTTTGGGCTTCCCCACCCAGAACACCCCCGGTTCGAGATTGCTCACCTCCGGGGCGATCGACAATTGCGATCGTATCCTCAAAGCCTACTGTGACTAGCTTTGGGACGAATAGAAAAAAAAGTTTCGCAAAGTAGTTGACAGATTGGGAAAGATTAGTTAAGGTAATAAAGGTGCGGAACACAAGCAAACGCAACGCGCCCCCATCGTCTAGAGGCCTAGGACACATCCCTTTCACGGATGCGACGGGGATTCGAATTCCCCTGGGGGTATTGAAAATTTAAGTCTGATATCTAGTATATGGGGTGGGCATTTTGCCCGCCCTTATTGCTATTAGGACTTACGCACGGGTAGCCAGAAACCGGGTTTTTGCCCAGAAGACCCGTCACAGCCTGCAGCCACCGCAAAAACCGGCTTTATTTAGTTTGGTTCCTGGTGCATCGTTGAGCGATTTACCCCGGATTATTGAGCGGATACATAGGCCCAATATAGTTGAACACTTAGACAGCTAATAGCAGCAAAGGGAGTGCGATGTACATACCTGTTACTTTCGACCACAGCGGCATCCAAAGGAACGAAGCAATAGAAATAAAAGTTAGAAACTTTAAAGACTTAAACTTACAGGAAAGACATATTGAAGAGTTCTTACGCAAAAACATTAATTTGCTCTTTGGGGATGACCAAACTCTTCTAGTTGTAGGTCAACAAGTTCGTAATGCGAGTAACGGGATTAGCGACCTGACTGCCATTGATGCAGATGGCAATATTGTTCTAATCGAGATTAAACGCGACGTACAAGACATCAAAGCCAGAAAAGAACCTTTTGAATCTCAAGCTATCAGGTATGCCGCGAGTTATGCCAAAATTTCTACACCTGAATCCCTTGTAGAGTTGGTCTATAGCTCGTATATCGAGATACACAAAGAGGAGTATGAATTAGGTGATTTGACTCCTAGTGAAAAAGCGAGACGAGAGTTGAATAAATTCTTGTCAAGCAATGACGCACTCAAAACCTTTAACAAAAAACAACGAATAATACTTATAGCCTCATCCTTTGATGAGCAAACCCTTTCTGCTGTTGCTTGGTTGATTGCAAATGGGGTAGACGCGAGCTGTCTTAAGATCACTCCTGTTTTTATAGGAGAGCAAGGTTTTTTGAGGATTGAGAAAATTTTGCCTCCGGCACAACTGGATGATTTTTACGTGGGTTTAGCCGGAGAATGTTCTACAATCAAGGAAGAAATTATATCCACTGATTCTGGCTTTAATAGAACTTGGCTACCTCGAATGGACCAGTTGTTTGAGTGGGAATTAATCAAAGCTGGGGATAGCATTGAAATTAAAGAGTTTGAAAGCTCTGAAGCTATAATAATTGATGATACATTCGTCAGATTTAATGGGGAAGAAATCTCCTATAATAATTGGGGAAAGAAAGTTACTGGTTGGTCTTCTATAAGTATTTATGAATGGGCAATGCTTAGTTCGACTAATAGAACCTTACATGAACTAAGGAAGGAAAAAATGGCAGAGTTGGAAGCCAAAGGCAGTCCATGGGAAGAATGAGACTAGCGGTTGTAGAGCTATTTGCTTTCTTAAAGCAGCTCAAGGCTTTTTTCGGATATTGCAGTCGATAGAACGGACACGAGATCAGAGTATTAATTAGATTAACAGCTTAAGGTGCGCCGCAGCGCACCCTAAAGAATTAGATCGCAGCTATCACTTCTGCAACTTCAGCAACGGTTCAATCTGCTGCCTTTGAAACTGCAATTCATCCGCCAAAGGCTGATAAATTTCCCGATCGCCCTTTGCATCGCAATAATCCCACAAACCATTGTAACAGTGCCTGTCGTCGTCCCAACCCGGATGGTTAACAATCGGATACAAGCAGATTCCCTCTATCGGAACTCCTGCTTTCATCGCCGCCATTACCTCAGTGCACACATAATTAAACCAGACAGGTCTAAAATCGTCTTCAGTTCCCGTTTCGGCGATGAATAAGGGGCGGCGGTAACGCTCAAAAACTTCTTGCAGCATTTCACCAAACGGGCGGTACAGCGGATCGGTGTATTTCATGGGCTCTTCATTGTGAATCCACTGATTGCGATCGTAATAATTCAACCCAATAATATCGAGATATTTTTCCTGGCCGCCAAGTTCCGGGCGAAAGCGTCCCGCCAACATATCCCAAGCTTGATATTGAGATAAGCGATAACCTTCTGCCGCGTCCCGATCCTCCGGTTTGTCAGGATCGGCAATAATGTTAATTGTGGGGTCGATTTGAACGATGCGGGTGCCGGGATTGACTTCCCAAACTGATTCTATCGCTGCGATCGCTGCTTTGATCAACTGGGTTTTGAGCTCGTCTCCCCTTCCTTTAGCAAAGGGATTGATATAAGCAACTTCCCCGCCCGCCCAAGCAATAAATGAAATTTCATTGACAGGTGTCACGAAAGGTATTTGGTCTGTTTCCTCAGTTAGCACTTCCATAAAAGCGCGCACCATATCTGCAAACCTGGTCACGAATTCGGGACTGAAAATATCAATATCGTCAGGCCAGCCGTAGTGAAACAAATCCCAAATTACCTGCATTTTCATGTCGCGGGCGGCCCGGATAATTGGCAGGGAACTGGAAAAATCGTATTTTCCGGGCGACTGTTCAATTAAGTGCCAGCGGAGGCCTTCGCGGACTGTGTAAATGCCTTGCTGTTGCAATCGCTGGTAGTCGGCGACTGCAAACTTATCGTGGCCGGTGGCGGCGGTGACATCGAGGCGTTTTCCCGATCGCAATTTGTGGGTAGAACATTCAAAGCCACCCATGAAAAAACTTTGAAACATTATATCTACGTAATGGGTAATTGGTAATGGGGCATCGGGCATTGGGCATCGGGCATTGGGCATTGGAAGAGGTTCATAAATGATTGAGACTTGTTATATCCAATAACTTGGAACTGCGGGCAATTATTACCAATCACCAATCACCAATTACCAATTACCAATTCCCAATTCTCCATGCCCCATGCCCGATGCCCCATGCCCAATTAGCACTGAGTAATAGCTTGCGACTGTGCACTTTCTTCGGGAATATCCCAGCCGAGAGTTGCCGCCGCCATCGCCTCTAGGGGAAACTTGGGAGTGCGATCGGCATACAGCAAACCGTTAGCTTCTTGGTAAGTATCGGTCAACTGCGTGTAACAAAATCCACTGAACATTTCCACTTGGTTTACCACCTTCAGCAGGGCGGTGTAGCGCCTTTGCAGTTCCTTCGTGTCCCACGCGCGGATGTAGCCCCAAACTCTGTAATAATCGGGGTTTTCGTGGCCCGCGCAGGCGATGCCGCCGAATTCTGTCAGCATCACCGGCTGTCCTTGGTGCGGGTGGCCGTCCAGGGTGAGGATGCGCCCTCCTGGACGCCCGCGATCGAACAAATCGGATAGCTGGACTTCGGGCCCGTAGCGCTTGGCTAGGGTTTGCGGGTTGTTGTCGTAGTCGTGAATCGCCAGGATGTCGGTATCGATGCTTTCCCAGCCGTCGTTACCGATGACGGGGCGAGTCGGATCGAGGGTTTTTGTCAAGAAGTACAGCGCTTGCACGTAGTTGCGGTGGGCTGCGGCTTCGACTAAATTCGGAACTCCCCAGGATTCGTTGAACGGCACCCAGACTACGATACAGGGGTGACTGGCGTCGCGGTCGATGACTTCCGTCCACTCCCGCGTCAGCCGTTCAACGGCTTTGGGAGTGAAGCGGTAGGCGCTGGGCATTTCTTCCCAAACTAGGAGCCCCAGCACGTCAGCCCAGTACAAAAAGCGCGGATCTTCGATTTTTTGGTGCTTGCGGACGCCGTTGAAACCCATTGCTTTGACTAATTCGACATCGTGGCGCAAAGCTTCGTCCGAGGGGGCAGTCATCATGGTGTCGGGCCAGTAACCTTGGTCGAGCACCAACCGCAAGTAGTAGGGGCGGCCGTTGAGCATGAAGCGATCGCGCTGGATGCTGACAGTCCGCATGGCGGTGTAGGATTTAATTTCGTCGAGTAGTTTGCCGTCGGCCCACAACTGCACTTGAGCGTTAATTAGCGTCGGCTTTTCGGGACTCCACAGCAGTTCGTTGCGGTAGTCGTCGATACCTGGGTCTGAGAGGGCGATACGACGGTGAATTTCGCCGTTGATGACTTCGTAGGTGTCGTTGACCAGCATTAAGCAGCCGATCGACAGTTTAACTTTAATCTGAATTCCCGACTGGCGATCGCCCGCGACAAACGCTTCAAAACCGATTTCCCAGCGTTCAAACTGCGGAGTCCAGCGGATGCGCTCGATATAAGTGTGAGGCACCAATTCTACCCAGACTGTCTGCCAAATGCCGGTCGTGCGCGGATACCAAATACTGTGCGGCTCTATTTGCCAGTCTTGCTTGCCGCGCGGTTTCTCCAAATCTTGCGGGTCGTCCTGGGCCCAGACTGTTACCCGCTGCGGCCCGCTGAGGTTCAAAACTGCTGTAATGTCCGCGGTAAAAGGAGTGTGTCCGCCTTGGTGTTCGATGACAAACTGACCGTTCACCCAGACGCGGGCGCGGTAGTCTACGGCCCCGAAGTGCAGCAGAACTCTTCCTTCGGCGTGGGGCACGTCAAATTCGCGATCGTACCAACAGTTCGCGTGAAAATTCGTGTCACCGATCCCGCTTTTTGCCGATTCCGGAGCAAACGGCACTTCGATAGTGTGAGTCCACTCAGAAATATCGATCGGCTGCACGCAGCGTCCCGCGTCGTCGTAAGCAAACCTCCACTGACCATTGAGACAAATCCAGTTGCTCCGGCGCAGTTGGGGGCGGGGATAACCTGTTTTCCGCCCTTGAACAGTCACCTTACTGTCGAGAGTGGAAGACTCTTCTATATCGCAATTTTCTACTTCTCTACCTAACCAGCTCATCGGCACATCTACCCGAAGTTATATTTATAGGTTAGCGACAATTACCCCGACTTTGACAAGTTTTTTGCTGATTAATTTGCAAAAGTTGTGCCAATTAAAACAGCCTCATCTGAAGGCTCTCTTGTGCTGAAGTCATTAGTCAGAAGAAGGAACAATAAACCAGGAAGAAAAAACCAGGAAGATTTTTCCTATGCCCCACTCTCCCCCTCTCCTCCTCTCTCTCTAGCTAGCCAGACTTTGCAAACCTCCTAACGGTTCAGTCAGCTCGTTTTTGAGAGAAAATTCTTCCGCAAACGGCAAACACTGAAATATTTGCTGTAGTCCCGTCAGTTCAAAGAGAATTCTAACTTGTTCGCTCATAGCCGAGATCAAAAGTATACATTCGCTGTCTCTAACTAATTTCACGATCGCCACTACAGTCATTAACTCGGAATTTTTCAGAAAATTTATTTGTGAGAAATCCAGCATAAGAATTTTGCCACCGCTTTCAATCAGGCGCTGTATTTCTTTCTGAAACTGAGCAGATTGAGAAATTTCCAAAACCTCATGAGACAAAACAATTTTAACTAGAACGTTCATTTTTACCTCAATGCTTGTTTGAATTATTAAATAACTTTTGATGAAAACCGAGTAAGGTGCTCTGTGGGCACCTTACCTTTTTACCCGTAACTCGCCGTTTCCAGCTACTTGCTAACCGATTTGCCGTTCCCGTTGCCGTGGCTGTTGCCGTTGTTGGCAGCAGCGACTTCTAGAGAAGGTGTGGCTGGCATCTCGATCACTCCATTCGAGGAGCTTAGATTAGAGGCAGAACCGTTAACATTTTCTACCAATTCAATCACGGGCTTGGTAGTAATTTGATTGTAAGTTGTCAGAGCTTGAGCGACCACTTGATCCATGTTGTAATACTTGTAAGTCGCCAGCCTTCCCACGAAAGAAACTCCCGGAGTTGCATCAGCCAAAGCCTTATATTTCTTGTAAATTTCGGCATTCTCTGGACGCGGAACCGGGTAGTAAGGGTCTCCCTCAGCTTGCGGATATTCGTAGACAATGCTAGTTTTTTGATGCTCTTGTCCGGTGAGGTATTTAAACTCCGTGCAGCGAGTATATAAATGCTCGTTGGGGTAATTTACGACCGGTGCTTTTTGGTGTACGGGTACGTTCAGTGTTTCGTGCTTGAATTCCAAGGAACGGTAAGGAAGTTTGCCGTAGCAATAATTGAAATAGGTATCGACCGGTCCGGTGTAAATCATTTCTCCGTAAGGGATAAAACCCTCAATCTCGCGGTAGTCGGTATTCAGCATCACCTTGATGTTTGGGTGATCCAGCATCTTTTCAAACATCCGAGTGTAGCCGTGCAGCGGCATTGCTTGATAGGTATCGGTGAAATAGCGATCGTCCCGGTTAGTGCGAGTGGGTACGCGCGCAATCACTGAGTTGTCGAGTTCCGACGGGTCCATTCCCCACTGTTTGCGGGTGTAGTTGCGGAAGAATTTCTCGTAAAGTTCGCGGCCGACTTTGCTGACAACTACATCTTCGGAAGTGCGAATGTAATCCTTTGGTTCTGCTACTTTCGCGAAGAAATCTTCTACTTCAAATGAGGTGAGATTCAGTCCATAAAGTTCGTTTACGGTGTTGAGATTGATCGGAATTGGCAGCAGTTGACCGTCAACACTGGCTAGGACGCGGTGTTCGTAGGGCCGCCACTCGGTGAAGCGCGAAAGATACTCGAAAACTTGGCGCGAATTGGTGTGAAAAATGTGGGGGCCGTATTTGTGTACCAGGATGCCGTGGTCGTCGTAGTGATCGTATGCGTTCCCACCGATGTGGTTGCGGGTATCAATTATCAGGACTGTTTTTCCGGCTTCATTTGCTAGTCTTTCGGCAATGACGCTACCTGCAAATCCTGCTCCGACGATTAAATAGTCAAACATTGAAACACCTCTGATTGTGGGTAAGGGTAAGGAATAATTGGTAATTGGAGATACAGCGAGGAGTGTTGAGTGTTAATTTTTGAATGCGTAAAGTGTAAATCTTTAACTTCAACCTCAACATTCCTAACTTAAAACTTTCATCCGGCCTTCTGCTTTCTGCCTTTTCTCGTCGATCGCACTTTCGATCAACCCCAGCATTTCGCCCCAGGTATTGTCCCAAGAATTGTCTGCTAAAAAGGCGTCTACTTCACTCAGCCACTTGGTCCGAACGTCCGAACTTTCGCTGAGGATTTCTTGGGCACAAGCAACGAATTCTGAAGAATTGCTAGCAATCCGAACCAAGCCGTTTTCTGCGTAGGGCCGCACCACGTCGCGGATAGGAGTAGAAATCACAGGTTTGCCGGCAGCGAGGTATTCTGGAGTTTTCGTGGGACTAATAAACTTAGTGGATTCGTTAATCGCAAAAGGTAGCATTGCGATATCCCATCCGCCAAGATACGCTGGCAGTTCTTGATAAGATTTGCCGCCGAGATAGTGGATATTTGGGTGAGTTGGCAGAGTTTCCGGATCGATTTTCGCCACCGGGCCAATGATGACTAAATGCCAGTCCGGCCTTGCTGCCGCAATGCCCGCCACCAGTTCGATATCCATGCGTTCGTCTATGACGCCATAAAATCCCAAACGCGGGTGAGGAATGTCTTTTTGATCCGCCGGTTCTTCTGAAAGATTCCTGGCTGTCGCAAAGTGTTCTTTTTCGATGCTGCTGGGGAAGGCGTGAATGTTTGGGTGCTGGTGCTGTTTGGCTTCGTAAAGGTTTTGTCCCCCGGTAAATACTACGCTAGCGCGCTTTAATAATTGGTTTTCATTGGCTTTTAAATCGCGGTGCGCGCCTTGGAATGCTGACAGTTCATCCATGCAGTCGTAGACTACAGCTAGTGGCTTCAAGTGGCTGGTGAAACTGACAGCCATTGGTGTGTAATACCAGAGGATGTACTGGCTAATTTCTGCCGCTCTAAACAAATCATCTAGCATGGCCTGCTGAGCAGTTTGGGCTGTTGCTTCGCTGGTTCCTTTGCTGAGGTGGGGTACTATTACCCAGACTCCGCTTTCGTGGATGCTGACATCAAGCCACCACTCTGTAGCCGCGCTAAACATAGGTTCTTCTACAAAGAATACGCGACGAGTTTTGGCACAGCGACTCAAGAGATGTTGCGGACGTTGATAAACAAAATTCCACCGCAAATGAGACAGGCAAACTAAATCTGGTGCATCTACAGCCTCAGTTTTTGATAAGTTGGCGCGCAATGTGGGCGAGGGTACGAATTGAGAGGGCGACTTGGCTGGATCTATAGAGGTAAATCGGATCTCCCATGCTCGCTCTTTATTGCTATAATTATTGTTTACTGAGTTTTCTGGGGGCGACATAATTAGCCTCTGGAATTTGTCAAGGAAAATTGTCACTTAAAAGTGGTCAATAGGATATATTTCTCAGCAGTGTCTTACTGAAAGTCGCAAGCATAAATCTGAGAACTTTTATTGACTAGCAAGCGCCGCATTCATGAAACCAAACAAAGAAACTGTTTAGCTGCGGAAAAACACGCTTATCTACTTTTTTCAGAAGTGAAACTTGGAGATAAGTTAATATTGTTAGACTTGCTATTGTTGTTAAATGTAACCCAGTTTTTCTGCCCTAACTTCTATCTGAAGGATGACTTCTATCTCAGAAGGCGCTTAGCTTGCACGCTGGGTTCAAAAGCGGTTAAAATGCCGATCGACCTTGTAAAATGACTCTTGACTGGCAGGTACGGGGTGAAAAAAGAGCAAGTTTTATTGCTTTATTTGGAGAGGATAGAAAACTTGCAATCAAATTTATCTTGCTTTTTGATTTGACAAACCTAGCCTTTTTTAAAGTCATCCGAGTCGCTAGTAGGGAAATTTTGTATCCTAATATACAAAGTTCGTCAGAGATTTCTGACTTCCGATAGATTAACAATTAACAGTTTATGCACTGGGGTGAAACTCACCGAACAGCACCTGGCTCAACAATACCACAGAAACCAGGCAACGGCAACGATAAACCTAAGATTTTACGCGAGTCTGTGCCAAGAAACCTAGGTGACGACATTTGCGCTGTGGGCCTCCGTTTAACCTCGCGCCCAGAGCACAAATGTCAATCACCCCTCTAATAGTGGGTTCGCCGATATCTGCAATCAAAGGCAAAATATCCACGTAAATCCGTGACTAGAAAATAGCAGCAACTTTACAGTCGCCGGCTGTTAATTTTGGCGATTCCCCCTCCAAAGGCAAAATCTTGCACCGTCGAACTCTTTAAGAAATCGTGAGGGAAACCCAATTCAATTGCGCTTACTTTGTCTAACTGCTGCATTTGTTCTGGGGTTAATTGAAACTCCAAACAAGCTAGATTTTCCTGAAGTTGCGAGAGTTTACGCGAACCCACAATCGGAATAACTTCGACTGGCTGTTGGATCAGCCAATTTAGGGCTACTTGAGAAGCAGGTTTGCCAATTTCGGCTGCTATTTTGCTAACTTCGTCAGCAATGTTGAGGTCTCGTTCGTTAATTTTTCCCGATTCAGGTGAATTAAGCCGTTTAGCTTCACTGGCTGTTTCTGAAGTGTTGTATTTTCCTGTCAGCAAACCGGCTGCTAGGGGGCTCCAAGCTGTGACGCCAAGATCAAAGGCTTTTGCCATAGGGATCAAGTCCCGTTCAGGAGTTCGCTCTTTTAAAGAATACTCGATTTGCAAGCCGATAAATGGTGTCCAACCGCGCAGGTGGGCGATCGTATTTGCTTGAGAAATAATCCAAGCAGGCGTATCGGAAATGCCTATGTAAAGAACTTTGCCGGCGCGCACCAAATCGTCAAAAGCGCGCATCACTTCTTCGACTGGTGTGGTAAAATCCCAAGCGTGCAGCCACAGCAAATCTATGTATTCAACTTGCAATCGCTTCAAACTTGCTTCTACTGCTTGTACCATATTTTTGCGGTGGTTGCCGAAACCGTTGATGTCGCCATTCTTCATGTTGAGGCTATACTTAGTGGCAACTACCCATTTTTCGCGATCGGCTGCGATGAACTCGCCGACATATTTTTCGCTAGTACCGTTGGTGTAGAGATTCGCGGTATCAATGAAATTGCCGCCGGCTTCTGCAAAGGCGTCGAACATTTTCCGGCTTTCGTCGTAGGAGCTCCCCCAACCCCACTCTTCCCCAAAAGTCATGGTTCCGAGGCAGATTTCCGAAACGCGAAGTCCGCTGTGACCTAGTAGTTTGTATCTCATGTCACCCTTCCGCTAATTAATGGTTGTTAACAGTTTAGATCGGGATTTCCCAAACTGTTGCCATCAGTCGGGGTGGCGGGCTTTTGCGGTGCGTTAGCGTTGTGCTTAATCTTGAATGTTTTACCAAGTTAATCAAAATGTCTTAGCTTCCGGGGCTCCGAGCCATCGCCCCTGCGTTTAGTTTAAATAGCGTAGGGGCGATGGTCTTACTAATGTATTTAGGATTACATGAATAAATTAAAATACCGTAAAATGGCAAAACAAGTATCTACCTTTAGATAGGTATTTTATAAATGAGTTAAATAAAAAAATGCTATCTTAAATAATCAGAAAACCAGACAGAACCAGAGAAAAAATTAATGTAGCTAAATTAACTTTTTAGCGTTATAGTGATTTATAGATTACAAAAACTAGGTGACTCACTTGGCTGATATCGTTGATACCGCCGTTTCGGCAGGCTCTTTTACAACCCTAGTTGCTGCTGTCAAAGCTGCTGGTTTAGTAGATACTCTCAAAGGCGCTGGCCCCTTCACAGTTTTCGCACCTACTGACGAAGCTTTTGCTAAGCTTCCTGCAGGTACTGTAGACGCACTGCTTAAGGACATTCCTAAGCTCACAAAAATCCTAACTTATCATGTCGTTTCTGGCAAAGTTATGGCCGCTGATGTGGTCAAGCTGACATCTGCCAAGACAGTTGAAGGTTCAGAAGTGAAAATTGATGCTTCCAATGGCGTCAAAATCAATGATTCTACCGTTACAACAGCCGATGTTGCTGCTGATAATGGCGTCATCCACATTATTGATTCAGTCTTGCTTCCTGCGTAAGCACAGATTTAGATAGCGCAATACTATCTTGAGGGCGGTGGCTATAGTTAGCCACCGCCTTGTTTTAGTTGATAGTGGAGATTTAATATTTTTTTACGTAGATCCATAATTAAAATTATTATAGAGTAGCGGGAATTGGGCGATCGCACTCGCGAATGTCTGCCCCCAATTTGTCGCTGCTGGATTTACCGGCAAAACAGGTTACAAGCCAACTGCCTTTACACTCTTGGGCTGATTCCCGGTTGATGCGTAGATACCATGACACCAAACCCAACATTTCTCCGAGAAACTGGGTTTACGAGGTCTTGTCCTAATTAAGATACAATAAGAAACACAAGGAAAGTGCGATCGACATTATTTGACCGTCAAGCTATGCAATCTACAACTCACTCCGAGACAGAATCGGCGATGGACGCTCCCAAACACGGCTTACCCGTTACCATCATTACAGGATTTCTTGGCATTGGTTAATCCAGTTTACAAAGTTTTAGAACGCCAAGAAAATCTCGACTATCTAGTAGTCGAAACAACCATATTTGCCACAGTCGGCGGCATTCCAGACGATTTCACTCCTCCAGACTTTCACTGCCCGTAGAAAGTCACTCTAAAGTAAATTTATGTCTGTTGCAATAGAAAAGAAACTATTTATTTTAGATCACGGATGGGAACATTTGACTCATTGGATGCAGACAGTTATCGCACAACCTGCACTTACAGCCAAAGCTCAACTTGCAGACCCCCGTTTGGTAGCTAAAAACTTTACTTGGAAATACGGACTAGAGCAGTTGCTTGATGTCATCTTACCCGAAAACACGATCTATAAAATAGAAAAATCAACTTTTGAATCAATAATTCTGTAACCTAATAACTCTTTTTATTAATGGTAACGGGTAATTGTTAATTGGGCATTGGTAAGAGGTAATGGGTGATAAGCGCTCAGCAACACATCAAAACTAAAAACTAACAACTAACAAATAAATGCGTATAATTGTTGAAGGCTGGCGTTTTTTGCCGCACTCCTACGCGATCGCCAATCAATTTCAGCTACTAGAAATGCTGAAATATCCTAACTTAGAAATTTTTCACCAAGATATCCCATATCTAGACGAAAATTGGCAGCCAGCAACCGGTTTGTTAGATGCAACTGCTGAAGCAGCAATAAAAAATATTCCTCACCCTTCCGCATCTCTCAAAGCAGACGCTACGTTACGGATCTCAGTACCTTACAATTTTGCACCCTCAAATACAAAACGGACGTGCTTGTTTGCCACAACAGAATGGGGGATTCTGCACAACGAAAACTTTAGAATAACGGGCGCAGCTTCCCTCCGCGAAGGACACAGCAACTCCGATATAATTATTATTACGCCTTCCCATTGGTCGAAAACCGGATTTATCCGCAGCGGTGCGAATCCAGATCGCACAATTGTCATACCCTGCGGCATCGATCCCAATATTTACAAACCTTTAACAAAATCGGAACGCGAAGCTTTGCGGAAACAGCTAGGATGGGACGGATTTGTATTTTTGAATATCGGTGCAGGATCTCCAAATAAAGGCATCGATTTATTGTTAAAAGCTTTCGCAGTTGTACTTGAAAGTTATCCCGAAGCGAGATTAGTATTGAAAGGAGAAGAATCAATATATGAGTCGGATTCTCTGATCGCTCAAAACATAGACGAACTGACATTTGACGAAGCAGAAAAAGTTTTGCCGCGCATGGCTTACATAGGAGAAACACTGCCTTTTGCAAAAATGGCTCAACTTTATCAAGCCGCCGATGCCTACGTATCTCTTTATTTAGCAGAAGGATTCAATTTGCCCGCACTAGAAGCAATCGCTTGTGGCTTGCCCCTTATCTGCACTAAAGGCGGCCCGACGGATGATTTTACAACTCCAGATTTTGCTTGGCACGTCGAAAGTACGTTTCAAGAAGGTACTTCTAACGGTCAGCCTATATTTCGCCTGATGCCAGATTTAGAACATTCGATCGCCTTAATGAAAAATATTATAGAACAGCCGGAGTTGTGCGATCGCTCTCGCGAAGCAGGCCCCAAATTTGTAGCGGCTGGGTTTACCTGGAAACACGTTGCAGACCAACTCCTAGAGGTACTTTTGCCAACAATTCGATCGCCAAATTAAACAGGGTGCGATCGCATAGTTGGTAACTTCTGATAATTAGCGCTTGCAGGGCGCTGTTCGGAATTAATATAAGATACAATAAGAACCACAAGTTTAAGCTTCAGACCTTATTTGACATTCAAGCTATGCAATCTACAACTCAGTCCGAGACAGAACTGGCGATGGACGCTCCCAAACACGGATTGCCCGTTACAATCATTACAGGATTTCTCGGCAGTGGCAAAACAACCCTGCTCAACCATATCCTGACCAACCAGCAGGGTTTGAAAACAGCAGTTTTGGTAAATGAATTTGGCGAAATCGGCATCGACAACGAACTGATTGTCACCACCGACGACAACATGGTTGAGCTGAACAACGGCTGCATCTGCTGCACAATTAATGAAGATTTAGTGAATGCAGTTTACAAAGTTCTGGAACGTCAAGAAAATCTCGATTATCTAGTAGTCGAAACAACCGGACTCGCCGACCCGCTACCAGTAGCAATGACTTTTTTAGGCACAGAACTGCGCGACCTGACTCGTCTCGATTCGATAGTGACAGTAGTAGACGCAGCCAACTACAGCTTAGATTTGTTCAACTCTCAAGCAGCTTACAGTCAAATAGCTTACGGCGATATAATTATCCTCAACAAAACTGATTTGGTTGAAGAAGCAGATTTAGATTTGTTAGAAGTTAAGATTCGCGATGTCAAAGAAGGTGCTCGAATTCTGCGAACGGTAAAATCGCAAGTTCCCCTACCGCTAGTCCTCAGCGTCGGATTGTTTGAATCTGACAAATATTTCCAATCAGAGGAAACTCCTAGCAGTCACGAACATCACGACCACGAACATCACGACCATCACGACCACCACGATCACGAACATCACGACCACCACGACCATCACGGTCACGAACATCACGACCACCACGACCATCATGGTCACGACCACTCCGGCCATTTAGAAAATGACGGATTTACCTCAATTTCTTTCCAGAGCGACAAGCCATTTTCTCTGAGGAAATTTCAATATTTCTTAGATAACCAACTGCCAACAAATGTGTTTCGCGCGAAAGGAATTATGTGGTTTGAAGAAAGTCCCAAACGGCATATTTTCCACTTGAGCGGCAAGCGATTTTCGATGGATGACGACCAGTGGAAAGGTGAGCGCAAAAACCAGCTTGTTCTCATCGGTCAGGGTTTGGATACCGAGACTTTGCGATCGCAACTCGAAAACTGTCTTTGTATGCCTTCAACCAATCGCGGCAAAGGTTTTGGGAAAAACTAAAGGTTGAAAATTAAACAGAACCGACGTGCGCTGGCCAGAAACCCGGTTTTTTCGTCGAGACTTCGCGGTCAAAACCGAGATTGATCCGAGAAACCGGGTTTCTGTTCATAATTCCTATTAAAAAGGGAAGTTTACCTTTTGATTTTTAGTTTTAAATTTAAGAATTTCTAATTTCCCATGCGAGTCATCATCCAGCGAGTAAAATCATCTCAAGTCGAAATTGAAGGTCAAATTGTCGGCAAAATTGGCCGCGGACTTAACTTGCTTGTAGGTATTGCGGACACCGACACCGAAGCAGAACTCGATTGGATGGCTCGCAAATGCCTGGAATTGCGTTTGTTTCCCGACTCGGCCGGGGATACCGGGCGCTGCGACAAGTCCGTACAAGACATCGGCGGCGAGTTGCTGGTTGTAAGTCAGTTTACCCTCTACGGCGACTGCCGCAAAGGTCGGCGGCCTTCCTTTGACCGAGCAGCGGCTCCAGAACGAGCTGAAATTTTTTATGATAAATTTGTCGAAAAGTTGCGCCAGAGCGGCTTAAAAGTTGAAACAGGCGTGTTTGGAGCGATGATGCAAGTCTCGATCGAGAATGACGGGCCGGTGACTTTGGTATTAGAGAGAGAATCGGGGTGAGTTGTGAATTTATAATATAAATAGTTGCCGTGAGTATGGTCACAATAAAAAGTGATTATGGTAATGTAACTCCTAAGTTAATTGTGAGAGGATTACTCAAATTTAGTCGTTCGGCATAGCTTATGCCAGTCTGACTCAGACAAAAATATTATTTTTACATTTATGTTAACCCCAGTAACTAAACCATCTGTCCGAGTTACGGAAATCGGCGAGTACATCCATTATCAATCTTGCGATCGCCGCTTTAAGCTAGAGCATAATAACCGAAAGCTTGGCCGAGAGCTTCCGTTTGCAGAACGCCTCTTCAACTCCTTAGATCCAGTTCTCCAAGAGGCGGGGCGATTGAGGGAGAACGAATGGGAAACTTCTCTCCAAAAAAATGGTCTCATTGACCTCACTTTGTACAGCCAAAAGTCTGCTGACGAAAAGAAGACACCCTGGACTACCTTTGTCGCACAATTGCAAGGTATAAGTTCAGGACAAAGAGCATATGGACGCGAAATTTCTCTTGAAGCAGACGAGGGAGCTTTCGAGATCAAAGGTCAAATTGACTTTGTACTAATCCTGTGGGAGGCCGATCGACCAAAGCTGCGAATTGTTGAATGCAAAGCCAGTCGTCGAGCTCCAAGTTAACTACCATTTTTATGATTCGGCGGTTTCAACCGCTTATATATACAATTTTTTTTAAGCCTGAGTAGTTACGCAATAATAACAAGCGATTGGATGAATTCATAAATCCTGAAATCGTTGCCCAGAGGGGAGTTCATGTGTTATGGTTTGAGCGCCACAAGTAAAAAACAGGATGTGAGATTAGGTCAAAACTCTTAAAATCACAGAATGTAATGGGGAAGAATTTAAATGAAAGTAGTTGGTATTCATGGAATCGCCCAAGACTTTTTAGGCAGTCCACAGCTTGAAAATGCTTGGTTGCCTGCACTACAAGGAAGCCTAGAATTGATCGAACAGCCCCGCTTGACACGATCGGAATTTGGGATGGTTTTTTATGGGGACTTATTTCGCCCATCGGGAATGCGTTCTGCGGGAGTCCCCAAGTTGACAGCGCGGGATGTTGAAACGGAATGGGAAGAAGCCTTACTCGTTGAGTGGTGGCGTGCAGCGGCAGAGTTATCGATCGCGAATCGTAGCGCTGGCGACCCATTAGGCGAAGATCCCAGCATTCAAGAACCTGAGTTTCAAGGTCGGGGACGAACTCCCGAGATTGTGCAGCGTGCATTAAGGCAGTTGTCTAAGTCACGCTTCTTCCGAAACTTGGGCCCGGAAAAAACATTAATTTTTGCCTTGAAGCAAGTTGGTTTATTTCTCCACGATTCGGATACAAAAAAAGCAGTTTTGGAACGGGTAGAAGCCAAAGTCTCGCCAACAGAGACAAAAGTAGTGATCGCCCATTCCTTGGGTTCCGTCGTTGCCTATGAAGCTTTGTGCGCTCATCCAGAATGGAATGTACAGACGCTGGTAACGCTGGGTTCTCCTTTGGGAATCCCTAATTTGATTTTCGATAAACTGACACCTCCGCCGGAGAATCGTAAAGGTGCCTGGCCGAATATCAAGCAATGGTTTAACATTGCTGATAGCGGTGATATTGTGGCACTTCAGAAATCCTTAGCCCCATACTTTGGAGATGGAGACGATCGCAAAATTGTCGATCGGCTTGTTTATAATGGATGGGAGTCTCATTCGGTGGAAAGGTATTTAACAGCAAAGGAAACGGGTGCTGCTGTTGCCACAGGCTTGATAGTTTAACGTGCTGTTCAAAATAATTTCGGCTGACAATGGGTAACTCTAAACGGTTTTTGATTGCGATCGGCTCTGCATCGTGCCCTAAAATGGAACTAGCAGACTTAGCTATAGTCAAGAGTGATGTCGATCGAGTCGTGGATTTGTTTACAGGAACACAGCAGGGGTACACCAGAGTTTTATCCGATCAGATTTCGATCGACGCAGAGGCTGAAGACATCAAAAATGCCCTGTCCCAATGGTTTGGCTGTTCGGAAAGAAGTCAGGACGATATCGTTATCCTGTATTATGCCGGACACGCAGGCGAGGATGGCAATCTAGGTTCCCACTATCTCTACACATTCAATTCTCGACGCGAGCAATTAAGTACCAAAGCGATTGAAACTCAACAGCTCGTTAGATGCCTATTTGAGGGAAATAATAACTATCCTGAGAATGTCTTACTAATTCTGGACGTTTGTTATGCAGGCTCGGGGGCGAGTCGGATTCTTGATAGATTGACTTCTGACTCGACGATTCGTAAGCCATCGGGATTTTACGTTCTCTGTTCGACGAATTCAGATACAGAAGCAGGTGATGGTGATTTTGTCGATGCTTTAGTAAGCGTACTGGAAAATTCTGATTGGGAGGATAATGACGAATTTTTAGAGCTTTCTAAACTGAGGGATAAGATTAACGAATATTTCCAGTCCAAAGCTTCCCCTCAAAAAGCGACGTTGAGCAATATCGATAGCGCAAATCCCCAAACCTTCATAAAAAACCCGAAAGCGCGATCGCCGATCTCAACTGCTTTAGCACAGTCCAGTTCCGCAAATTTAGGTCGGGAAAAAGCCTCAAAACCTCCCCGCAAAGGTTTGTTCGTTTCTCGCCATTCGACCAAACGGTTTCTGGATGATTTTGATAAGGCGATTGAGCAACCCAACTCCGCACCGTTGATGTTTTATGCGTATGGAATTGGGGGAATTGGCAAATCTACCTTACTAGATGAGTTAAAAAGTCTGCACCACGGAGAGGTGAAATTTCTGACGGCTGATTTTAACGACAGGCGATTGAGTAAACCCATCGAACTGATGAAACACTTACACCAGCAATTGTCAATTCATCAGCCAGAGGCAGATTTGTTCACAGTTCGGTATCAACAGTACGAAGAAACGCTGCTACGACTGGAAACTGAGGCGACGGCAGAAACTCAAATAGTGGGCGCTGAGCAGAGGAGTTTGGTTCAGGAATATATGGGAGTGGGGCGAAGTTCGATCGTCACCGAGGATGAATCCACGTTTAATCAGCTTTCAACAAGAGAGCGCTTCGAGAAACTTTTGAGGCAACATCCAGCTACGCAAGGATCAACACAGGAAAAGATGAGCTTGCGAGATCTCATGCTCGATCCACAGCAAAAGCTCACTCAGGCTTTTGCAGAAACCTTGATTCAGTTGTCGCAAGAGATGCCGATCGTGTTATGGCTCGATACCTATGAAAAAGCACAGAAAGATTTTAATGAATTTTTGGGTAATGAATTACTCAAAGATACGACATTGCACGATTTTCCAGTCCGAATTGCGATGGCAGGACGCTACAAGCTGAGTCATGGACGTTATCAGCATAAATTTCAAGATAGGGGATTTCCGCTAATCCGAGAATATTCTCTCGCTAAATTCAGCAAACAAGAAACTCAACAATATCTTGAAAATATTGGAGTGACCAATAAAGATCAGGTGAGGCGAATTTGGAGTGCAACTCAAGGATATCCTTACTACTTAAATTTACTGAAAAAGCAAAAGGAAGATGATGGAAAAATCACCTTGTCTGGGGGACAATCTGGCATGGTGAACTTACTCCTAGATGGGTTGGATGAAACTCAACAACGAGTTGTAAAATTGGCAGCTCACTGCCGTTCGTTCGATGAACAGTTAATTCAAGCTTTGCTGCAAGAGTTTGGAGAAGCTAATATTCCATTCGGTAATGGAATTAATTGGTTTAAGTGGTTGACAGAGCGTGATTTTACAATTTCTGACGGTTCATATCGGATTGATGATGTTGCCAGAAGCGTGATTCGGGAAACACAGCATCAAGAAGATAAACAAAAATTTTGGCGAATCCACAATTGGATAGCCGATTATTTTGAGTACCTCGCCGATAAAGAAGTATCACCCGATCGCTCTCCCCTCGATAAATATGAAAATTCCGAATGGCAGGAGCTGATGATAGAAGTCATTTATCACAGACTATTTGCCAATAAAACAGAAGGAAAACGTCAACTATTAACTTGTTTTTTTGAAGGAGCTTATTTTAAGAAACCATTAATTGCAAAAAGTGCATTTTTTGCAATTGCCTCAGAAGCCGAACTAAAAGAAAACAAACTATTACGGGAAGATATTCAGAAGTTTCTAGACAGCATAGAGAAAACTATCGTATTTGGATGGTGGGTCATCGATATGCCTGAAAAAGACTATAGCATTAACATCCCGGGAGAAGAAGATTCGAGCCAAGTTAAGTCCAAAATTGAGTCGGGACTAAATGTTTGCTTCCGTGAAATTCTGAATTTAACAGGTTTAGCAAAGTGTCTGGCTCTAATAAGTTACAGTCTGCGGAGTTATAGCGACCACACGCGAGCTTTAAGTCTTTTGAATCAAACTCATGCAGAAATTGAAACACTTAAAAATTTCGAGAATACTCATTTTCTAAGTGATATTTACTTTTATTTGGCTTTAGCTTTTTCTTCAATAGATTTAGACGAACAAGCATTAATTAGTATCAACATATCTATTGAAACCGAATCAGAAAAGTCTCATTATTACGCTAGAAAGAGTGTAATATTGGGTGAGTTAGAATACTATAAAGAAGCCCTAGTCAGTATCAACAAAGCTATTAAAGTTGATCCGGAAAATTCTCATTACTACGTCCTTAAAAGTCAATTACTATGTTATTTAAGACGCTATAACGAGGCGATTATTAGTAACAAAAAAGCTATTCAAATAAATCCTAAGCCCTTTGAATCTTACGATGCAAAAAGTTTAATTTTAAGCCTAATCGGGGAGGATTATCCAGCCGCGATAAATAGTTGCGAGCGCGCAATTCAGTTAGGAGGAAATAAACCTCTATTACTCGTTAATAAAGGAATCGTTCTCTCCCGTGCAGGCGAATACTCACAAGCTATGAAATTGTTCGATCAACTGATTCGCAAACATCCAGAAAATGAGGAAGGTTACTACGGAAAAGCCTGTTGCTATGCCCGACAAGGTGACACCGAGCGAGCTATTGCTGCGCTTCAACAAGCAATCCATATCGCTCCGCGCCGTTGTTGTCGGGAAGCTCGAGGGAACCCCGACTTTGACTCCTTGCGGAATGACCAGCAGTTTATTTCCTTAGTGGGAGAGAGTCAGAGTCGCGAGCTATCTTCAATTGATGTCGATCGCACTTGAGTTCCCAACCGCTCTGGTTTCTTCGGTAGCTCCGCACCCAGCAAGTAGTATTTGATCTACATATAGCAATTAGAGAGCGATGAGTTAAAAACTCACATTGGTGGTTTTAGGTCGCAGAAATTCGACATTCAACAGTAGTTTCTCTCCCAGCCACAAAGAATGTTTCGTGTGATCTGCAACATCGTCGCCTGTTTCGGGATGAACGAGAATATCTAGTTCCTCGCGATCAAGCATTAACCAGGGAACGACTTTGCCAAACTGCTCCGGTAAAAATGCAACTTGATACATTGCTTGGGGGTGGGGGCCAATGGGTTTGTCATGAAGCGCGCCCGAGCCGTACCTCAAACCGACTCAATCCTTGACGCACGCCCGCTGCTGCATCGCGGCTATCAGTGTCGAAGTAAATATGGGCGTGAAAACCAACAATTTCGATGGTGTCTTCTTTCATCATTTTTAGTGGGTGATTGAGCCGACATCTGCACAAAACGGCTGTTAACTTTAGGTTAACTTGACTTGCAGTAAACTGCGAAATTCAGCCAGCAGCGTTGTTCGCACTCGCCCCACCGCAGCTTTAATCGGAATAAGTGCGATCGCATTTTGCCCAACAGGCGACAGCACTTTCGGTTCCATAGCGTACAAATCTCGCAGCACAGTCTTGACATTGGGAAACGCGAAATACTCCATCAGTTTCCCAATGCGGTGATTTAAGGGTTGATATCGGTTGTGGTGCACACCCTACACAATACTGTGCTTATTCCTTCTTCCTTCTGCCATAAGATCAAATTTGCAGATTAACCGGGTTTCCGAATTACTGTGCCGTAGCTTCAGAATACATTGCAGTTCGCTACACTCTGCCGAGTCTCGATTCCATAATCTCGATGGCCCAAAACGGCCTCAAATAGCCAGTTAGTAAATCGTCCACTCAGTCGCCTCGGAGCACCGTCAATCTTTTTCGCGATCGCCCTACCTTCGCAATAGCTCAGAATGCTTGTACAGTAAGGCTTTAACGGCAATAAAATCAATCTTCCACACCCAGCGTTTAGAATCAGATTCAGCAGCCAAAAACTGTTGCATGAGAGAGTGGAACACTGGCATCACTGCGGTTATCTCTACTTCCGTAACATTCAATGTATAGAGAGTTGAATCAGCACAGCAAGCGAAACCGCCAGCTACTGCCGCCTCACTCTCTGACAAATGTCCTCGCACGCTGTGCCCTACTACCCGATAAACGCCATGACTGTCAAAACTGCAACCACCACCGTCAACTGCAACACCGCTTCTGACCTCAACTGCATTCCGGAACAAACCGCCGAAATCAATACTGTTCCCAGCATCGATATTCTCGCTTTGGCTAACTTCGCCCTCAAAGAATTGCAAGCCGAAATGAAAACTGCCAGCCGCAGCGCTCAAGCAGTGGCGATGCGGATTGCTAAGGAAGTTGAACGGATTTGCCAAAAAAGCGATCGCATCCAAATTTCCGGCGAAGTTGAAGCTTGGCAAATCACCTTGGCCGAGCACCGCTTGCAAAAAATCCTGCAATACTACCGCCTCGGTTCCAAACAAGGCCGCGTCGAACTGCACTCCCACCTCGCGGCTATGATTTACCGCCATGTTGCTTCTTTCCGATCGAACTTGAACTTCCAAGCTCGCTATAACATGATTGAAGACTTTTTGCAAGGCTTTTACATCGAATCTCTGCGCGCTTTCCGCCGCGAACACCAACTCGATGTCACCTACCAGCCCCGCACGCAGCTAGAATTGGCTGAGTACATGGCTTTCACCGAACACTACGCCAAGCGCCAAATTGGTTTGCCCGGCCGCAACCGCCAGCGCCTGATCGTGTTGCGCGCTCAAGGATTTGCCAAGGGTCAGCCTCCCGAAACTGCGATCGACATTGAAATGGCTGTAGAATCCGGCAAGGGAGAAGATGCAGAAATGTACAGCCGCTCTCCGGCCCTGCAACAAGTGCGCGAGCAAATGGTATCGGAAACTGTCGATCCGGCTGATGCAGTGCTGCGCGATCGAGTAGTCGCGGAATTGATCGCCTATCTGGAATCGCAAAATCAGCCAGAATGCGTGAATTACTTAACTTTAAAATTGCAAGACCTTTCGGCTTCGGAAATTGACCGCGTGCTCGGTTTGTCTTCCCGCCAGCGCGACTACTTGCAACAACGTTTCAAGTACCACGTCGAAAAATTTGCCCGCACTCAAAATTGGAAACTCGTGCACGAATGGCTGGGTGCGGATGTCGATCAAAAGCTGGGAATGACTTCGGACAAATGGGAAGCATTTCGCGCTCAACTGTCGCCGGAACAGCAGCAACTGTTAAAAATGAAGCGGAATCAAGAAAGCGACAAGGCGATCGCCGCTGCAATCCAATGCACTCCCAAACAAGTCCAAAAACGCTGGGCGCAACTGTTGGAGCTGGCTAGCCAGACTCGCAACAGCAGCCAAGCTTAATTGGTACTCAAATATGAATGCAACTGTTTTCTTGAGACTGGAAAATGCGATCGGGTGCGGCACCTGCACAGGACTGCCCGCCCCGGCGTCCGCTCTCAAATCAACAATGGCTGCTACTAATTTATCGCCGCTTTTTGGCAAATTCTATTTATTAAAACAACATTACTTTTTTTAATATTTTTCCTTCCCCGGTTATGTCGGGGAATTTGTTTTTATTAGTCATTAGTCATTAGTCATCAGTTAGGGGAAATTGCTTGCTGAAGAGGCGGCCTTGCATATATTCATAATGATATTTAAACATAGGGAGTAGTATAATAAAGGGGCAAAGTTATTCAAAATTTAAAAATGTAATGCCCCAAATGCCAGGGTAAAGATGTACTTAAAAATGGACATCTTTACGAAAAACAGTGCGATCGAGGTAAGCAATGCAATCGCCAGTTTGTCGAAACCTATAGTGAGCCTGGAGATTCCGAGGATGCCAAACAAATTGGCTTAACCAATATACTGTAATGGCCTGGCCCGCGAGACAAATTGAGCGTTGTACTGCTATCACCCACAATAGTATCATCAACTCGGTCAAAGAAACAGGGGGACGATTATCTGAAACTGAGGCAGTTGAAACGATACCCGAAGTAAGCAAAATCGACGAAATCCAGATATTTGTTGGCTCAACAAAAAAAACAGATCCTTGTATGGACAGCAGTAAATCACTTGGCTGAGGGCATTCTTGCTTGGAGGTTAGGGATAGGAGGAGTGACAATTTTGTGGCTTTGTGGATGATGATTAAAAAGTGGTAAGTAGTAGGACACAATTAATTACACAAAACTATGGGCGACAAGCCTTGTCTACTAAAAAATTAGCAAAGAATCAGTGTGGAAGTAATTCTATTCCATTACTTGATGCAACCGATAGGGGCGGTGCCCCGTGCCCGCCCGGAGTTTTGAGTTAAAATAGCCAGACTTAAAAGCAGGTGATTTAATCAGGACGCCTAGTAAAAGTTTTGAGTTTTTAGTTAGATCAGTTTTTAATCCCAAAAAATAATCTCTTGTACTCAAAATTCCTAACTTTCTGTATAACGGGCAAGCTTATGAGCGGAAAAGTCGCCGATAGCGAGCTTCAATTACCGAGTAGATGCCATAGGCAATTAAACCCAAAGGTACTAGACCCAAAATCACTGGGCTAAAAGGCTGTTGTGCCAGAATTGCCAACACCTCGCCCAATCCCTTCGTTTTGCTGGCATCCGATAGCCTTGCTGCTTGAATTAAGAAAAAACCGATTATAACGAAAACAATTCCACGGGCAGCAATTCCGAATCGACCCAACCGTGTCGCCCAAATTAGCTCGTTTTGGCTCATTTCATCTAGCTTGAAATGGCGGCGAAATTTTGCTTTATATGCTTCGTAAAAATAAGAAAAACCTACACCAATAACAATGGAGCCTGCCAATCCTACAAGCCATTGTCCAAACGGTTGCGCTAAAATTTGGGCTGTCAAATCTTCGGTTGTATCGCTATTAGCACCGCCCGAACCCATTATCAGTTTTACAGCCGTTAAAGCCAAACCTGCGTAAGCTAAAGCACTTAAGGCGTAGCCAATGCGTTGGGCAATTCGCTTGGCATCCAATTTGTCTCCTGGGTGTTCTGGGTCGAGAATTGTCTGAACGATACGCCAAAGGGCATAACCAATAATGCCAATCGTTACAAGAAATAGCAGAAATTTACCGAACGGTTGGTTAACAATTTCTGATAATGCACCGCTAGTATCGGTTGTCCTGCCGCCCATACTAAAGGCTGCTTGTGCTGCTAAAAAACCGACAATAAAGTAAACTAAGCCTTTGGAAGCATATCCCAATCTTGCCAGTCGCTCAAACCAGGCATGAGAAGCTGCTTGTCGAATTGACTGTTTAATGTTGTCCGTGGGTGAGTTGTGCGGTTTCATATTTTTTATACTTTAGTTGTTAACGACTGCTGGCATAGTTTCCCGTTAAGTGAGTTTTCAAAGAAATGATTTATCTTATTATCTATTAAATTTAATTATTAGCGGGTTGAGAGATTTTTTTCATCAGTCTTCAGCGGGAGTGTTAGCGGTTGATTAATTGATAAATTTCACAGGAATTAGCCTTGACAAATATAGCTTTATGACCTATGAGGTAGCTTTCATGATGGAGCAGTCGGCCAGCAGTCTAGTATATCTTTGATTCAAGCTTCTTTAACCAAAGTTTTAATAACAATTAGAATGGCCAGGGCTAAAAATTATCCCAAAAAACTCCATAGAAATCTAAATACTTTCTAGAGTGCTAAGGTGTAATTGGAAAGCAAAGATACCTGCTTTTTCATAATGATATGCGTGACCCAATTGCCTGCTGCAATTTGTTTGATTACGAAATATAGCAACAACACCTCGGCGGCTTTTCAAGGCGAATCTAATAAAGGCAGCCGTGCTGAAAGTACGATTAAAATTTCGCCCATATAGGGAAGAAAAGTGAATATAAATGCCACAATACCGTTAACAAAAAGCAGTGTAACTGGCCAAGCAAACACACCAATAATGCTCGTAATATAGCAACCCTAAATCATTGGTCCATTTCTTACTCCCTCCCCGAACTCGCGGGGAGGGTTGGAGTGGGCTAAAAGATTTATGACTCCTGCAAGGATTGCTATAGCAATAAAACTCATGCTTTATGCAATGCCTGCCAACCAACCCATTAAACCGTCTTCGCATTTTGAGATAATTTCATCGGCTCGCTGACTGTAAAAAGGGGGAAAAAGGCTGATACTTGCGTGGCGGTATGGCATCGGATTTACCAGAACTCTGGTCAAGAATATAATTAATAAGCTATGGATAATCAGGCTTAGATAGTGGGAATAGAACAGCTAAATATGCGAATTGGTTCACCTAAAAACCGTTTACATTTGTTGGGTTAAATCGTCAATACTGGGAAGGTGAGCAAAAATTTGTCCGGGTAATCTTGCTTGCAACCAATAAGTCCAAACTCGCATAGGAATAGTTGGGAGCTGCAATAGCTGCCCTAACTAGCTTATGGACGTTGCACGAATGGATGCGCCCCAGTGCGGCTGTTGGCAATCAAGCATCTATCGCCAATACTCCGAGCGATCGCACTTAACTCAAAGCTTTATCATAAATTTTTCCTCAATCATCTTCCATCAGGTGGATATTTTCTTATGGCATCAGACAGATGGCACGGTTGGGCTAATTAGATTAAATAGAGATATAAGCAAGATTTTGAAATGGTGAACAAAGACAATAGACGTTTTGCCTAAGTCGATTCTGAAAACTCTAAATTCCCATTGTCACAAGAAGTTGAGTGTTCAGAACCGGGAGGATTTTAGGAAAATCAAATCAACCACAACGGCAGTGCCTGTGTGGAGTTCAAGCTTTTATTTACCGGAAATTGCCGAATTCGGTTCCCAAACATCCGGCATCCTGTCCTGCCCTTAACTGACTTTTCAGGAAAACTCTAATAGCTAACCACAAGGCGATCGCTTGCGACAGGAAGACAAGCAGAACCTATTTTTTACGTCGTTTTCTTTCATGATCAATTCAGCAATAAGGTGTATATAATGAATCAACTGAATCAACCCGAACCCTTGTCGCAACCGCTGACTCAAACCGAATTCGTCGCAACTTTTCGCTTGTTCAGTCGATTTAGCTTCTGGATACAGTTATTCTTGGGTGCTGTTTCCGGCATTGTTTTAGTATTTGCTATGTTGGGTCGCAACATGAGCGAACAAACCAATAATACAGGTATTGGTTTCGGGGTATTTTTAGCAATACTTGGCCTGTTATTGCTGTGCTTTAGAATATTTTGGGATTTTCGTTATAGGCTTTTAGGGCGACTTTTGCACGCCGAAAATTCCCAGGTATATCCCAGCAAAGAACATATTACTCACACCTTACGGATTGGATTAGTTTCTAGTTTGGTCGGGGTATTAATCGCGTTTGTCGCTTCTGAAGAAACAGTTGCTGTAGTGCTAGCGAAAACTCTTAGTCAGCCCCAAGCGATGGCAGCTTATGCGCCAGAAAATGTGATTCGTTCCCTAGATATTTTTGTGACGATGGCCAACGTCAATCTGATTGGCGCTCACTTTTTTGGAGCTGTTACTTCTCTTGGGTTACTCAATTGGGTAGAAGACTAGTTGGCAGCATTGGCGATCGCTAAAGGCAAACACAACTGCTATGCCGTCAGGACTTACCAGCGCTGGCCGATTTAACTAAAGTCTTTGGTTTTGCACTGTCTTGGCGAAAGAGAGCCAAGGCAGTGCAGCTACAAGCTAAACAACTTGGCTATTTGGATGAACATCTAATCGGAAATTGGTAGCGCTCGCTCCTGCTAATGGTAGTCAGCCTTATCAACTGTTGGGTAATTTAAAAAACGTAACTTATTTATTATATTGATAAATATTTCATCTGTTATATTGATATATTTTTAAGGGGGACAAACACAACTAAGGCTCATATTCCGAAAAATAACCTATAACCGTGGCATTCAGGTTCCTAAATAACCCTGTGACCTGGTTTCGTAACAAAGCCATGTTACACAGTTTCTCTCTTAAGAAATTTACTGCAATGAAAGACCTGTGGTATAAAAACGCAATTGTCTACTCCCTCGATGTTGAAACCTTCATGGGCTCGGGTGGCGATGGTGTAGGCGACTTTCAGGGACTTATCAGCCGCCTAGACTATTGATCCGCGCTAGGCATTATTTGTTTGTGGTTGCTGCAGTTTTATCCTTCCACTAACTGCGACAATGGTTAGGACGTGATGGATTACTACAACATTGATCCGAGACTGGGAACCCTGGGAGATTTTGTCGAGTTCATGCACCAAGCAAGGGAACGAGGAATTCGCGTGCTGATCTATCTGGTAGTAAATCATACGTTCAATCAGCATCCTTGGTTTGTTGCAGCTAAAAGCCATAAAAACTCCAAGTATCGCAATTACTACGTGTGGTCAGAAAATCCCCCCAAAACCGCTCCAGAATTGCTGGTGTTTCCCGATGCCGAGGACAGTATTTGGAAATACGACGAACAAGCAAACGCTTACTATTTGCATCACTTCTATAAAGAACCTGCAATCGGCATCCGCAAGCAATGTCCTAAGTTGGGTAGGGGCAAGTGGCACATTCTCGAAACCGACTCTCCCTCGGTGTTAGCCCACTACTGCGACTGGCAAGGCAGGACGGTGATCGCTGTCCACAATCTAGCCGACAAACCTTGTACCGCTACGCTGAAATCTCACGAATACACCCCTCTGTTCGATTTATTTGCCGATCGCCTCTATGAACCTCTCAGTGCCGACTCGCCCTCTATTCCCTTAGAAGCGTACGGCTATCGCTGGTTTCGAGTCAATCGCATCCTGGGGTAAAAAAGTTAATGTTGATGGGAACACTAGCCACTCTAACTATGAGGAATATACTTAGCAGATTAGGTAAAAAACCCGGTTTCTAGCGCCCATCAGTAACTCCTATAGTAAAACCATTTGATTTGTAAACAATCGATTCAATCATCACAATCGTTTGAGGTTGTTCTACATTCATGACTCAAATAGACTTCCTATATATATAATTTTTAGGCGGGCATAAAAATTTTTTCTCTGAGGTAGGGCTGATGTTTCCAGTGTGGTTGCAGGCAGGATTTTGGGGTTTAGTGGGGGGTTCGGCGCTGCTACTGGGAGCGGCGGTGGGTTACTTTGTGAGCATTCCTCAGCGGGCGATCGCGACAATTATGGCTTTTGGCGCCGGTGTGCTAATTTCAGCGCTATCCTTTGAACTGATGGATGAAGCTTACAAGCGCGGCGGTTTCGACTCGACGGCGCTCGGCTTTTTGGGGGGCGCTGCTGTCTACACAGCGGCCAATTGGTTTTTGAGTCAGCAGGGAGCAAAACACCGCAAGCGATCGGGCTCTTTGCACCCAGCTAAAACAGAGTCAGGCGATGGCGGATTAGCCATCGCCCTCGGCGCGCTGTTAGACGGGATACCGGAGTCGATCGTCATTGGGGTCAGCATGATTTCTGGAGGCGCTGTCAGTTGGGTGACAGTAGCGGCAATTTTTCTCTCCAACATTCCCGAAGGGCTCTCTAGCGCCGCCGGCATGAAAAAAGCAGGGAGATCGATCGGTTACATTTTTGGAGTTTGGGGCGTGATCGCAGTTATTTCCGGTATCGCAGCATTGTTAGGATATACGCTTTTTAGCCACTTTTCTGGGGAAGTAATAGCCGCCACTACCGCCGTAGCAGCAGGGGGTATTTTAGCCATGATTTCAGATACGATGATTCCCGAAGCATTCGAGGAAACTCACGATTTTGCTGGACTAATTACTGTCTGCGGATTTTTCGTTGCTTTTGTACTCAGCAAGTTAGCAGAAAGATAATTGATAATTAGCGATCGCTCATCACTAATGTAGAATTGCCAATTGCTGAGAGTTATAGTGTTTTTGATATAGACACAGATGAATTTGATATGTTGCCAAGCTGTATTGGGGAACAAAAAAGCTTATAATCAACATCAACGATCGCACTTCCACAAGGAACTCTAAAATTTATGTGTCTCAATCCCGAAGAGATACTGGCCGGACGCTACAAAATCATCGCTCGATTAGGACAGGGAGGATTTGCTAGAACCTACACGGCTCAGGATCTAGAAAACCCCGAAAATCCCCCGTGCGTGATTAAGGAAATTCCTTTTCCTCAATCCGAAAATCCCCAGGTATTGGAAAGAGCCAGGAGGCGATTTCAAACGGAAGTTAGGGCTTTGCAGACTCTCAGAAATAACTCGCGCATTCCCCAATTGTTCGATCATTTTGAGATAAATCGCAATTTTTACTTAGTTCTAGAATTCATTGAAGGAACTCTCCTAAGTCAAGAACTCGCTCAGGGCCAGCAGTGGACGGAAGCACAGGCCAGCGCCTTTTTATGGGAAATATTAGAAATTTTAAACTCTATTCATCAAGCAAATGTTATTCACCGCGACATTAAACCTGCTAACTTAATTCGGCGCAAAACAGATCAACAAATTGTTTTAATTGATTTTGGGGCTGTAAAAGAAATCAGCACTTTCACCTCTAGCAATACAGGTGAAATATTGACATCGCAGGCGATCGGCACCAGGGGTTATATGCCTGCCGAACAACACGATCCGCGGTCTTTCCCGCAACCTTACAATGATATTTATGCAGTAGGAATCATCGCGATTCAAGCCCTCACCGGCCGGCGTCCCACCAATCTGCCACAAGACCCCGAAACTTGCGACATTATCTGGGGTTATTTAACATCTCAACCAGTTAGCGATGGTCTAACCCATATTTTAAACACAATGGTGCACTTCCACTTTCAGCAGCGCTACCAATCGGTTGATGAAGTGTTGCAAGACTTGGATTTGTCGATCGTCGAACGGCCCGAGTTACCCAAAACGTCGCGGAAGTTGCGATCGCGCTTTCGCTTTCTGCTGTTAGGCGTTGCGGGAATTGCGGCTTTTGGGGCGATCGGACTTTTAATCCCCAGAATTTCCCCGCTAATCCCCAGAATTTCCCCGGGATCAACGCTACCTACACCCTCCGCAGATGGTTTAAGTTCTGGCGAAAAACTCCTCGTGCAAACCTCTGCCCTTTGGTCAAAACAAAGGGGAATCAATGAATTTGCCGACTCAAATTACCCCGAAGCTTTAAAATTGCTCAAACAGTCCTGGCGGGAAGACCGCAGAGATCCAGAAACTTTAATTTACATCAACAATGCTCTGCTGAAGGCAATAAATGCAGAATATTACACGATCGCAATTGTTGTTCCCATCCGCAGGAATCAGGACGGCAGCATCCTCAACGCAAATTTAGCAGAAGAACTGCTGCGCGGCATTGCTCAAGCACAAACTGAAGTTAATTTAGGTCTGCTCAAACCCAATGATAGCAGCAATAAAGATTTTCCCGGTCAAGGTTTTCTCGCACCCAAACCTCTTAAAGGAAAAGGTCTCAAGGTCATCATTGCTGATGACGGAAATATCAAATCCTACGCCGTTCAAAGGGCTAATTCACTGGTCGCCCAGCCCGATATTTTAGCCGTCATCGGACACTACACCAGCGACATGACTGTTGAAACAGTAGATATTTACAATCAAAATAAACTCGTCGCCATTTCTCCGGGAAGCACAACCGAAGAACTGACGCGAAAACCTCGAAAATATTTCTTTCGGACGGCTCCGACAACTAGCATAGAAGCTGAAGCTTTAGTAAATCAACTGCTCTCGGTCGGTGAGAAAAAAGTCGCAGTATTTTACAATCCCAACAGTCCGTTCAGCGCTTCTTTGTGGGAAGAATTCAAAAAGCAATTTGAAGTCCAAGGAGGAGGAACTTTTAGGCTCAGTAATTATTACGACTTATCTAAAAATAATTTTAACGCCGAAGCAGCAATAAAAGAAGTTGAGAAAGCCGGGAAAACAGCCTTACTTGTCATTCCCGACGGTCAAGTCACTAATTCCCTGGAAAATGCGATCGAAATGATTAAAGCTAACGGCGATCGCAATTGGATTGTCGGGCCCTGGACGCTGTACGAGCCGAGAACGCTAGAAGTAGCAAAACAGCTAAAGTCTGTTGCAAAACTTGGCATATCGGTGTTTTGGCATCCGTTAATCAGTTTTGACAAAAAATTTCCCCAAAACGCTGAAAAATTGTGGGGAGGCCCGGTGAATACTCGATCGGCTTTAACCTACGATGCCGCCCGGACGCTGATTAAAGCCCTAGAAATGCAGCCAGAACCCAGCCGCGAAGGAATGCAAAAAACCTTAGCAGCTCCCAACTTTAAAGCCGAAGGAGCCACGGGTATAATTGAGTTTGACTCGCAGACTGGAAATAGGAAAAACCCTCCTAAACGAGTGGCGCATATTGTACCGTGTTCTAGAGAACAGTTTGGCCTCACGTTTGTGCCGATCGAATTTCCCACCGCCGCAGCCGCAGGTTTAAAGTGCGATTGAATTGATATCTTGTGGCTTTGTCAACAAACCGTCCGGGACGAGTTTTACCAAATATAATTGCCTAAAATCAATAATCTCATAAACCCGCCCCCACCCGACGATAAAATCCTGGATAGAGAATTGTGCAAGATGTGCGAGTGAATTGATATCTTGTGCCGAACGCAAAAATCCGCCAGATATTTCAATCCTACAGCCGACTATTGTCACAGGTGCAACATATCAATTTATTAGATATATTAAACAAGGTTAGTTTTTTCTATAATAACGCTTATGGCTGTCAATTTTGCTCCCTCCCCCGCTTCTAGTCTCAAACCAGAAGCCCAGAATATCTCAGCACTCAAACAAGTCTTCCAGACAATTGATGCCGATAGCTGTCCGGGTTCCTATAACTTTCATATGCACACAGTCCACTCCGACGGGCGATTGCAGCCAGAGAAATTGATGGAACAAGCCATAGCCGGAGGTCTCAAAGGCTTAGCTATCACCGACCACCACAGCACCGAAGGCTACGTTAAAGCTCAAATTTGGCTGGATAATTGGAAATTAAACCATCCCGACAAAAATAGCGAAGCACCTAGTCTCTGGACAGGCGCTGAAATTAATGCCGAATTGCTCAACAATGAGGTACACATTCTCGGTTACGCCTTCAATCCGCAACATCCCAGCCTCAAACCATACCTACAAGGTAAAAGCACTGAAGGCACTTATTGTTATTCAGCAGCCAGGGTAGTTGAAGCTATTCATGAAGCAGGAGGTTTAGCAGTTCTCGCACATCCTTGCCGATATCGTTCTAGCGCAGATAAACTAATCCCAGAAGCAGCCAGTTTCGGCATTGATGGTGTAGAAACTTACTATGCTTACAGTAATCCCAATCCTTGGAAGCCGAGTCCTAAACAAACTGCTTTAGTCAAAAATTTAGCAGAAACTTATGGTTTGCTTGGAAGTTGCGGAACTGACTCTCACGGCCTCAGTCTTCTAGTCCGAATCTAGATATAGCAACCGCGTCTGGCGGGGTCGGACGCAAAGCGCAAGACATCCTCAATCGCCAAAACGTAAACACTTAAATCGATCGAGTTTTTTGCGAATTCAACTCTTTAACCAAGACTCTTCTTTGCTCAATCAATTTGAAGTCTCTGCCCATACCTGCTGGATTAGTTTGGGGGCAAGAAATCCGATCGCCTCTAAATTAAAGCGCATTGCGATCGCCCCCAAGTCAAACTCAAAGGCGATCGCACTTAATTCCACTCAAGTGGGGCTCACAAAGCCCGCGTTACACAAACTATACTACAACAAAAACATTTGCCGTAAGCTCGCTTTGAGCAACCCCTTGAACGATACCCAAATAGTTAGTACCGAGTTTAATTGCCGTAGCACTGACAGCAGATCCTCCATTCAGAGTCAAACTTACAGCTTCAAAGGTGAGGCTGGCAAATGTATTCCCCTCAGTTAGACCAATTCTGTCCCCATTAAAGTCTACAATCACATCTGCATCTGCTAAGCGGGCTGCTGCCGCCTGCCCGCCGCCTAGGATAAATGTATCGCGTCCGCCATTACCTGTGAGGATGTCTTGACCCCGATCGCCACCCACTAAGTCGTCGCCGTTACCGCCATTCAGGACATCATTTTCTTTACCGCCCCGAATATTGTCATTGCCATCTCCTCCAGTGAGAGTATCGTTCTCATTGTTGCCGAATATCTGGTCGTCGCCAGTACCCCCATCAATCTCATCCGACTCTTTACCGCCGGACAAAACGTCGTTGCCTACCCCTCCGTCGATTGTATCGGCTCCTTGCATTCCGTTAATGTTATCAATGCCGCTGGTCCCGGTAATATTGTCGCTGCCAGATAGCGCCAATATTTGTTTGCCAGCAGCAGCCGGAGGAAGTGATGAGAGGGAAATATTGTCATTACTGTCTGAGAGGTTGTAAAACTGACCGTTAACAGTGTTTGCTGGTTGTCCAGTAGGATTGCCAGGGGCGGGGGCATTGATTGCAGGTGTCGCGATCGCTACAGGTGTACCAACTGGTTGTGTACCAACTGGTTGTGTACCAACTGGTTGTGTACCAACTGGTTGTGTAACAGGTGGTTGTGTAACAGGTGGTTGTGTAACAGGTGGTTGTGTAACAGGTGGTTGTGTAACAGGTGGTTGTGTAACAGGTG
>NZ_JAUBPS010000013.1:0-17712 GCF_036700865.1 Microcoleus sp. S13C4 | reverse complement strand
GTTGTGTGGAAGTAGGAAATGCCAAATTCAGAGTGTATTCGGTGCTGTTCAGGGGACCTTCATAGAAACCAGCAGCCGGGGAGTAGCGGGAAACTTCCAAAAAATATCTTTCGTCTGGTTTAGGTATCAGACCCTCGAAATCAAGAAAAGACTGGGTTGCGTTGCTTACTGGACCTTTTAGTAGAGTTCCAGCGCTGTCCACTAACTTTACAAAGACAGGAGCTTTTAGATTTGTCAGAGTCGCTGTCACCTTACCAACACCCGGCCCTTGAATGCGGTAGGAGTCAGTAGGGTCAATCGCACCTACCCACCCTGAATAAGTTCCGGGGTTAACGGCTGGAGTATCAGCAGTGGAACTGTTGTTAAGCTCGTTCGGCTCTGAACTAACTTCGACTATGTACGACGTTTTAGTTGTAACTCCCGCTGCCCTCTCGTCCCGAACAAGCGCCGTCAAAGTACCTGCTGCTGAGGAGGAAACAGTGGCACTGTCACCAACAATATCATTGTTACTATTTACAAAACTGGAACCTATACCAACCTCGACGTTGCTAGCATTGTTGACCCGGAAAAAAGGATTAAAAGTGTTGTCGTTGCTAGTTAATACACCGATTTTAGTAGGCTGATTGGCGACTATGTTCGGCAAAAGAACAGTATCACTTTGAGTACCTGCTGGGATTTCTCTAAATAAACTGTAACCGCTCATTGTTTTATTCCTTAATCAAGTTTGTGTGGATGGTTAGGCACTGGTTTAGTGACTAAATTTAATCTTTCGTCAGTATCTAATTGACTGGAGAAATTGACAGACATTTGACTTGGAGTTTATCTCAACCAAAAAAGAATTGGATAATTAACGTTTCAATCGCCCTAACTCAGGATTCTTCCTGTGGCCAAGCGTAGGAATTTGTGGATTAGTTTGTGCGTGTCAGTGAACGCACGCACAAACCTAAAGCACTAAGATATTGCTACATTTCCCGCGCGAGTCACCTGTGCAGTTATGCTGAAATCTGGAACTAGATGCTAATTTTATTTGTGGGTTTTACAGAAGGCGATCGCACCTCTTCAAACACAAGTCAATGCAACTAATCAACTCAATTTCGTTACAATTCCTGAATTACCTAGCGTAAATCATTGATAGAAGCTACTCCTAAACAGCCCTACACAGAATAGAGTTTACAACTTAGTTTTGTACCAGTCTTAAATTTTATTCTTACGTTAGCCAAAAATAAACTAAAATTTGCATAAATTAGTTTATTTTTGCCTAACTAACTATCACTTTACTGTTTTCTATAAGCAATTCACAGGGGTTTATTATTTAATTTACTTATAAATATCATTAAAATAAATATATAAAACTTATCTAGCGTGTGATAGCCCTATTGATGGAGTTCAGAAAGATTAATTTTTTAGAAAAAATAGTCGCAACTTTTTCCCCGCACCAGCAAGCAACTTTTTACCGGGGTGCGCGACACTCCGCCGTGACAAGCAGCCAATCAAATATTTCTCCTTGTCACGCACCCTACAATTACTGTCTACCGTTCCGGGAACAACTGACAGGCCCTGTTAGTTGGCTGATTTGCCCAATCCAAGCGAGAATTCCCAAATCGATCCATCCAACCTTCCAAATAAGCCCGATTAGCCTTTTTTTCCTCTGGATCGGAGGTATTCATGGGATGAGGTGCTAAACCCAAAATAGTCGCCGTCGTCACGCAAAACATCGACTTTTGAAAACTCTGACAAATTTGCACCCGCACATCGTCTTCACCCCGACAGCTAGTGCGATAAACTTCGTGCAAATACTCCGGCAAGTAATGCCGCATATCTTGCATCAATTGAGTTGGCGGAATCCCTGCACCTCCGATCGGCAAAGGATCGGCAAACAAAGCACCATAGGCAAATTCTCTTTGTTCTTCCGGGATTTGATGAGCTTGAGCATTGTATGAAACTGTGCCAAAAAACGCAGTGCCCCGAAAGAAAACAGCCTCTACATAAGGCACGGCTACATCTGGTAAAAATGTCAAATTAGCCGTCGCTGGCAGTATATCGTAGACTTGACCGCGAATCTTAACGCTGTAGGTGATGGGTAAACTGGCGGCGGCTACTAAACCAGCTTTGACAAAATCAACTACGTCAGAAATAGACTTAGTTTCCCCTCGATCGTAGGAATCAGATAAGTCCATAAATAAATCGCTCATTACCCGCCAAAACTGACCGAGACCAGTGTAGTAAGCCAGCATCCGCACTTGTTCCGGCAAAAAATCAGGAAATGCTTTGTTGAGGCCCTGCATTAAAAAATTGCCTTTCAATTTAGCCGCGATCGCCTTTTCGGCCAAACTGCTAAATTCCGGGGAATCCAAATAACTGTCCAAACCGCCGCCGCCGTGCCAAAGCATTGTTCTCATGCAATACTCAGCATACTCAAAATTAATGCGATCGTGCCACAAATAGCGAATTAGTTTGGGCCGAGTCACATCTCCGTTGAAATATTTAAAAAATGGAAAAAGCACTAAAAACTGTTCTTCTGCAATATAATTGAGATTGCGAGAATAGGCATCTAAAACAATACCATAACTTTTCAGCACCCCGACAACTTCAACCACATTTTCCGTAGAATCAGGCAGTAAAGCTTTGCCTGATTCCAAGAGGTCAATGTATGGGGCTAAGGGATGGGCAGACGGTTTTAATACTGTGCTTTTCATCGGGATTCAGCCTGAATTTAATAACTATTTTTTTACTCTTGATAGCTCTGATATTATATCATTTTTGGCAATAAGGGCTACCTCACCACACAAATGTTTACTTTTTTTTTATGTAAAAATACATACCCTACTGGACGCAATCTAGATCGAAGAAAGCAGGTTTTTTACGGTTTTTGCGGGGTACACTTGTTTGTAGTGAGTACGACCATCCTCAGAAGTTTATGATGACTTGCATTCCTCACTACAAACGAATTGGATTGCGATCGATCGACGGGGCATCCTATCAATCTAAATTGTGAGCAATCACTTTAACTTGCGGTGGCACATTAGCTACCAATCCGATCGCAGTTTTTTCGCTCAAAGCAACTAAAACTCCCGGCTGCACTCCCATGATGGCGATAATTATTGCTAAAATCAGCGAAGGGATGCGATCGCGCCAGCGGACTTGCGGCAAATTCACCACCACATCCGAAAGGCGGCCGAAAAAGGCGCGGTTGACCATAATTAAAAAGTAAACTGAAGTTAAACCAGTGCCGATCATGCAGAGCAAAGTTTGCACGGGAAACACTGGCAAACTGCCCCGAAACATCAAAAATTCAGCAATAAATCCAGCCAAACCCGGAATGCCGGCACTTGCCATCACGCCGAGGATCATTAAACTGCCAATCATCGGCAAACCGCGATCTGGATTGAATAAACCTTGGAGCACATCGATGTTGCGGGTGCCGGATTTTTTGTAAACAATGCCGACGGTTAAGAATAGTAGCGCCGAAATTAAGCCGTGGCTAACCATTTGCAAAACAGTTCCCAACATACTAATCGGAGTAGCTGCAGCGCTAGCTAACAAAATGTAGCCCATGTGAGCGATCGAACTGTAAGCTACAATTTTTTTCATATCTTTTTGGGCGATCGCGCAACTCGCCCCGTAAAGCACACTCACCACAGCCCAACTCGCCAACCAAGGTGCCGCCACCGCCCACGCCTCGGGAAACAAACCCAAACCAAAGCGCAGCATCCCATAAGTCCCCAGCTTCAAAAGCACCCCCGCCAGCAGCACCGAAACCGGCGTCGAAGCTTCTACGTGAGCATCCGGCAGCCAAGTATGAAAAGGCACCAAGGGCATCTTAATACCAAAAGCCAGCAACACCCCTGCCAGCAAAACAATTTGCCTTACCAAAGGCAATGGCAATCCTCCTTGCAAATGCGATGCGCCCGCTGCACCAACCATATCGAAACTCGAAGCACCGCTAAGCCAACCAGTACCCAAGAAAGCAGCCAGCAGCACAATTCCCGAAAATGCAGTATAGATTAAAAACTTAGTAGCAGCATAACCCCGGCGCTCGCCTCCCCAAATCGCAATTAACAGGTAAAGCGGAATCAATTCTACCTCAAAAAACAGGAAAAACAGCAGCAAATTTTGACATAAAAAAGCCCCTGTTACGCCGCCGGTAATTAACAGAATCAAAGAATAATAAAGTCGAGGTCTGCGGATCGACTCATCCGTAGCGTAAATAGCTACCCCTGTCAGCAGAGTATTTAAAATTACCAAAGGCAGACCCAAACCATCAACACCGAGATTGTAATTCAATCCCAAAACATCTATCCAAGGAATAAATTCCGAAAACTGTAACTCACTGGTACTGGCATCAAACTGAACTGCCACAATCACCGAGAGAATAAAAGTTATACCCGCAATGGCGATCGCGACATTCCGAACTATTTTAGAACTCACTGAACCGGGCCAGAGCCCAATCAGGGCAGCAGCCAACATTGGTATCCAGATTAAAGCACTGAGCATCAATTAAAACTTTCCTTTGTTACACAGTATTTAGAGCTATATTTAACATTAACGCAAAGCAACTGAATAAAAAAGCGATCGGCGGATTTTCTTGTTAGCATAGATTCAAATGTCTCTGGAATCCTCCTATAACCTCAAGTCTTACAGATCTACAAGATTTGCAAATTAAATCCGGTTCTCCTTCCACCCGCCTCACCATTGCCGACTGGGAACAACTGCAAGCTATACTCTCGGAAGCACATCTAGACTACCAACTAGAACTGGTAGACGGGAAGATTATCATTATGGGCCCATCAGACATTGTATCGAGCTAAATTGGACTCGAGTTTGGCAGTCTTTTGCGTAACTGGGTCAAACCTCGCAAACTCGGACGAGTGTTTGACTCCAGCGGCGGGTTTATCCTTCCCAATTCCGATCTCAGAGCACCCCATGTTTCGTTGGTGTTAGCGGCACGCCTCAAACAAAGTAAAAGGTATTTTGCCGAACTCGTTCCCGACTTAGTTGTAGAAATCAAATTTCAGTCCGATCGCCTCAAACCCCTCCGAGAAAAAATTTCATCATTCATCGAACTCGGAGCAAAAGTAGGAATATTAATCGACCCAGACAAGCGCACAATAACAATTTACACTCCCCAAGCAGAGCCAGTGGTATTGAGAGACGGCGACATGATTTCAATTCCCCAACTTTTGCCCGGTTGGGAAGTTGCGGTGACAGAATTGTAGCCGATCGAGTTTGAGTAAAACTAGATAAAAAAGCAGACAAACCCAGACTAAAATCATCTGCGTTCATCTGCGTTCATCCGCCCTTATCTGCGGTGAAAAATTAAATAACATCAGACAAAAAGCAGACAAACCCCGAAAAATTCATCTGCCAACCACTACAGTTTAAAACTGCCAAATAATCAACGCCAGCAACACAGCAACCCCCCCGGCAATAGTCAACACATAAAACTGCGACTGACCGGTGCCAGTGTACTTCAACCCTTCACCGCTGAAGATTGTGGCAAAACCGAACAAATTCACCGCCCCATCCACCACATACTTATCAGTCCAAGCGCTGATTTTAGAAATCAAAGCCACCGCCCAAACGACTGTCACGCGGTAAACTCGATCGATATAAAAGTCGTAAGCAAACAAATCCTGCAACGCCGGCACCGGCAGCCGTACCGGTCGAGGTAAAACCCCGTACCAATAAATCGCCACCCCAACCGCAACGCCAATCAACCCTGATAACAACAACAGTGGCGTATCCAGCGTCTTCAAAAGCAAATTTAAAGCATCAAAATCCCCCGTTTCCGCCCAAGGGCCCGTCCAACTAATTAATAGTTGCCACTGCTGCAACATCCAAGGCACCAACAGCCCCATCACCGTCAAAATTACCATCGGCAAAGCCATCGGCCAACCAACTTCGGGAGCTCTGCGAGTTTTCGGCTGCGGTTTTCCCACAAACACTAAACCGAATATGCGAGTTAAATTTAGCGCGGTCAAACAGTTAACTAAAAGCAGCACTATTACCAGCCACAAAGGCACCGTCCAAAAACCGTTAAGCCAGCGTCGCATAGCCCAAAAGTTGCCCAGCGGCAACAGCGCTACCATCCCCGTAGCGCCTACTAAATAAGCCGTAGTCGTGGCAGGCATCTTCGACCACAACCCACCCATTTCTGTTAAATCCTGAGTGTTAGTTGTGGTAATAATTGACCCTACGCTCATGAATAATAGGCCTTTGGCGATCGAGTGCGCGAACAGCAACAGCAAAGCAATGTCAACTTGATTTAGCCCCACGGCGATAAACACCAAACCCAAAGAGGCGCTGGTAGAATGCGATAGTGCTCTTTTGATGTCGATTTGGGCGATCGCCACCAAGGAAGCGCCAACAGCCGTCACCGTACCCAAAACCACCAGTACCGCATCCGTCACGGGCGACAGCGCTAAAACAGGCTGAAGTTTAATCAAAACATAAGCCCCAGCGCCCACAACTACCGTATTCCGCATAATCGAAGCCGGGTTGGGCCCTTCCATCGCCTCGTCGAGCCACAAATGGAAGGGGAATTGAGCGCACTTGGCTGTAGGTGCGGCGATTAAAGCCAAACCTAAAAGAGTCGCCACTACAGGAGACAAAGTTGCAGTTTCAGCCCATATTTCCAAATCGGAAAAATTCAAACTTCCCGCTAAAGTTGAAAGCGTCACTACTCCCATCAGCAGTGGCACGTCTCCTACACGCTTTGTTAAAAACGCATCTCTAGCGGCTGTTACTACCAGCGGTTGAGCGTACCAAAACCCGACTAGCAAGTAAGTTGAAAGCGTCAGCACTTCCAACAAAGCGTAAGTTAGAAGCAGCGAGTCGCTAATGGCAATGCCGCTAATTGCTGCTTCAAAAAAACCCATCAGCCCAAAAAATCGAGCTAGCGCCCAGTCTTTTTCCATGTAGCCTAGAGCGTAAATTTGTGCTAGCAAACTCAGAACTGTAACTAACTCCATTGCTCCGACGCTGATGGTGGAGATTTCTATTGCAAAAGACAAATCTAAATCTGCTGCTTGCACCCAGTGCACGAGCAACTGTTGGGGCGGTTGACCCCAAGTCGCTGTAAAAATAACTGACCCGTGTATGAAAGCCAACACACTCATCAGCAAATTGAAGTAAGCCGCCGGTCTCGGCCCTGTTCTGCGAACTGTTCCCGTAGACCACGGCAAAGTTAAAATTGCGCCTATCAAGCCATATAAAGGTACCCACCAACAGGCTTGGAGGAGAAATTGAGTCATTTAATTTATCCCTTAAACTTGAAATTACTGGCTGCCTTTATACAAAAGCAGTTGCGCGCGATCGCGCGACACCCTAAAACTTTGACTAAAGCCGATCGTATAGTTGTGGCAAAATAATTTGCACCCAAGATTCACTATACATTAAAGCATCAAAACTGAGAATTATCTCCACACAAAATTACTTGCTGAGCAGACGAGGCACTCAAAGAAAAAAATGCCTGCCGATGGACTAAGACTGCCTTTTTTGCCGATTTACCCGCGATCCCCCTTTTGGAATCCCCAAGTTTCTCGGCAGTGATCAGCTCCGGCTTTACATACCGAACTCTTCTTTATATGAGTATTATTACTTACTTTAATCCCTCTCGCCGTCGGTCTCTACACCTCTTTATATTAAGATTATTAAATAAATATTAAATTATTTTAAGTAACATAAAAAATTTTAATTTTTGTTATTAAACATTATGATGTTAGTTTATATTGTCAAGGTGGACACCTTCCCCTATTCTTATAGGATAGGAAGGTTTACACTGCATTACTAAATAATGTGGGCCTCCCCGTCCAAATTTTTAGATTTCTCAAAGATTTGTAACGGTAATTTCGCTCATCCTCAAAGGAGATTCAAAAATGTCAATTGCCGTGGGAATGATTGAGACAAAAGGTTTTCCCGCTGTTGTGGAAGCTGCCGACGCTATGGTCAAAGCTGCCCGCGTTACCCTGGTGGGTTATGAAAAAATCGGCAGCGCCCGCGTCACCGTAATTGTGCGCGGCAACGTGTCGGAAGTCCAAGCCTCAGTCGCAGCAGGAGTGGAATCCGTCAAGCGGGTGAACGGCGGAGAAGTCGTCTCTACCCACATCATCGCTCGCCCCCACGAAAACCTAGAATACGTTCTGCCGATTCGATATACAGAAGCAGTAGAACAGTTCCGAGGCTACTAAGTTCTTAGCGCACAAAAGTTTCCTTAAAAGAAAATTTGTGCGATCGTCAAAAATTAACAGTTTAGTTCCCCCAATATTCAATCAGGAGTAAAACCAATGGCAATTGCAGTTGGCATGATCGAAACCCTAGGCTTCCCCGCAGTGGTAGAAGCCGCTGACGCGATGGTCAAAGCAGCCCGCGTCACCTTGGTAGGCTACGAAAAAATCGGTAGCGCTCGGGTTACGGTCATTGTAAGAGGAGATGTCTCGGAAGTGCAAGCTTCTGTCGCCGCCGGAGTAGAGTCAGTGAAGCGCGTTAACGGCGGACAAGTGATGTCCACCCACATTATCGCCCGCCCTCACGAAAACTTAGAGTACGTGCTGCCGATTCGCTACACCGAAGCTGTAGAACAGTTCCGCGAAGGCGTCAGTGGCATTCGTCCCCTCAACAGATCATAAGATAGGCGATCGGCTGTTAGGGGCGTTTGGTAATTAAAAATTAAAAATCGCGATGTTTTTGATTTAGCATTTTTAATTTTTAATTGAGGTGGGCATGGGATATTGGTTATTAGTCATGAGTCATTAGTCATGAGTCATTAGTTACTAGACGAAGCTCTAAAAGACGGACACCGGACATCGGACAGAGCTAATAAAAAAAACAAGTGACCCTGTAAAAATGACAATTACCAATTACCAATTACCTATTACCTAAAATGCAAATGGCCAAAGTTCTCGGCACAGTTGTCAGTACCCAAAAAGAGCCGACGCTGAGAGGATCGAAATTTCTCCTGCTGCAATTCATCGATGAGGAAGGTTCACCAGTTCCCGGCTATGAGGTAGCCGCTGACTGTGTGGGCGCTGGTATCGATGAATGGGTTTTAGTAACCCGAGGCAGCGCAGCCCGGATCGCGCCCGGCAGTGAAAACCGTCCGATCGATGCTCTAGTAGTAGGCATTATAGATACTGTCAATGTAGAAAATCGCCTCATTTACAGTAAAAAAGACGACCCGTACCGCTAGTTGCAACCGTTAGCAGTTAGCAGTTAGTCGAAAAATAACTAACAACTAGCAACTAACAACTAACAACTAACAACTAACAACTAACAAAAAGATTTTTCAACTTAGGAGAACTTAATTTATGGCAGTCCGCAACGTTGCGGCTCCCCCGACGCCTTGGTCGAAAAACTTGGCTGAGCCCAAAATTCACGATACCGCCTTCGTACATTCCTTTTCTAACATTATTGGGGATGTGCATATCGGTTCTAATGTGATGATTGCCCCCGGGACATCTATCCGCGCCGATGAAGGCACTCCTTTTTATATCGGATCAGGAAGCAACATTCAAGACGGAGTAGTGATTCACGGCCTAGAACAAGGCCGAGTCACAGGAGACGACGGCAAATCCTATTCTGTGTGGGTGGGGAAAAATACTTCCCTCACCCACATGAGTTTAATTCACGGCCCTGCCTACGTGGGCGACGATAGCTTTATCGGCTTTCGTTCTACGGTGTTCAATGCCAGAGTGGGCAACGGCTGCATTGTCATGATGCACGTACTAATTAAAGATGTGGAGATTCCCCCGGGTAAGTACGTACCTTCGGGAGCCATCATCACTAATCAGAAGCAAGCCGATCGCTTGCCTGACGTTCAAGATTCTGACGTTCAATTTGCGACCCATGTCATCGGCATCAATGACGCTCTGAGAACGGGTTATCGCTGCGCTGAGAACATCGCCTGTCTAGCACCAATTCGCAACGAGAAAAGTACAAACCCAAATATGAATCAAACCAAATATTCTACCCAGGCCGGCACCCAATTGAGTTCAACTCTTGCCGATAGCATCCGCAATTTACTAGCTCAAGGATACAGCGTGGGAGCCGAACACGCCGACGCACGCCGCTTCCGTACCGGTTCTTGGCGTACTTGCGGCCCGATTTCCTCAACTCGTGACTCAGAAGTGATCGCCGCTTTGTCAGCTTGCATGGCTGAACACCAAGGAGAATACGTCCGCTTGATCGGGATTGACACCAAAGCCAAACGCCGCGTACTAGAAGAAATCGTCCAAAGACCGGGAGAAAATAATGGCTCTAACGGTTCTAACGGTGCGAAAACTCACCAATCTAACGGTAAAGTTGCACAACAAGGTTCCCACCACAATAGCGGTTCCGTGTCAAGCGGAAAATTGAGTGCCGAAACAGTGGCTCAGGTTCGCGGCTTGCTAGCTCAAGGCTACAAGGTGGGGACGGAACACGCCGACGCGCGCCGCTTCCGCACCGGTTCTTGGCAAAGCGGAGCTTCGCTGCAAGTGAAAAACGAATCTGAGGCGATCGCCGCTTTGGAAGGTGTGATGAACGAGTATCCGGGCGAATACGTGCGCTTGATCGGGATTGACCCGAAAGCTAAGCGACGCATAGTTGAAGAAATTATTCAGCGTCCCGACGGCCCAGTTGCTCAATCGGCTAAGCCGGCAGCAACCTCGGGATACAAAGCAGCTTCGACTGGTTCGGCGAGCAGCGGAAGTTTGACCGGCAAGACGATCGACCAAATCCGCAACCTGCTTTCCCAAGGCTACAAAATTGGCACGGAACACGCCGACGCGCGCCGTTTCCGCACCGGTTCTTGGAGCAGTTGCGCCCCGATCTCATCCAACCGCGAATCCGAAGTGATTTCTGCCCTCGAAAGCTGTCTCAAAGAACACAGTGGCGAGTACGTCCGTTTGCTGGGTATCGACTCCAAGGCGAAGCGCCGGGTACTCGAAGAAATTATCCAACGACCTTAATTTGCCAGGTAATTAACTTGTTTCTCCCGTTAAGCCCTCGCACAGGTGCCCACGGGAGAAATCCAAGCGGATTGAAGTTGGATTTGAGATAGTTAAAAAGCTCGATTGAGAAGGGTTGGTCAAAATCTCGAATCTTCTGGAACTTTCTAGAAAATGTTAAAGCATCAAGCTTCTCAGTATTAGTAAATAATCGTTTCTTAGATTGACATGGTTAAATTTATTAGTCGAAAAAACCCATAATTTAAAGTCCTTTGATCTAAAAAAATCGCTCCTTTCATGGTGAAGTTGAATGTATTTATCGCCACTGCAATTAAGTAGCAACTCTCAGATTTTGATGAGTGGCGATGTAGTTGTGAATGAGGGTGCGGCGATCGCCCCTGGAGCAATCCTACAAGCAGCTCCGGGCAGCCGGATCTTGATCGCCGCCGGTGCCTGTATCGGTATGGGAGTTATCCTTCACGCCCGTGAAGGTACTCTGGAAATCGCGGCGGGCGTTATTCTGGGTGCAGGGGTGCTGGTGGTAGGTGCGGGAACGATCGGGGAAAATGCCTGTATTGGCGCCGGGACGACCCTAATTAATCCTTGTATCGAAAAAATGCAAATTATGCCAGCAGGTTCTCTAATCGGAGATACCAGCCGCCAAGTCGCCGCAGAAGAAGCAACCGCAACAGCGCCAACAGCAGCGCCAACATCACCAGAAACCCCCGAAGTCACTACGCCACCAGTCGATCGACCCATCGAGCCGATCGAGCCGCCACAACCCGCCCAAACACCGCCTCAAACTGCGCCGGAGACTGCCCCAGATCCGCCGGAATCCACCGCCGCAGAGCCTCCCCAACCAGGGGAAACGCCAACTATTCTGTACGGTCAAGCTCACATCAATCGGCTGTTGGGGACGCTGTTTCCGCACCGCCAAGCTTTTAATCGCTCGGAGGAAAACGGCCAAACTCCATCGGGCAGTTCCGGGTAGCCATCATTTCGGCAAAAGGCAGCTATGCTGAAGGCAGAAAGATTAAATATAAATAGGTAATCTCATATTATTGGTAGCTCAGCAATTTGTAAGGCTTTGCCGCAGCAATCAGTGTCTTGTAGCTCGTGCAGTCTGTCTTCTCATCTGAGAAACTATAAACTATTAACAAATTTTTATTTTGGGAAGTTTCTAAGGGTAATAGAAGATGGACGGACAAACAGATCGTAACAGTCACGAAGAGCGATCGCAGCGCCAGGAATACTTCAAAGACACTGCTTTGGGTTTGGTATCCACCAAGAGTTTTCCGGCAATTGTGGGGACTGCTGACATGATGCTGAAGTCGGCAGGAGTGATTTTAGTAGGATACGAAAAAATTGGTTCCGGTCACTGTACGGCGATCGTCCGGGGCAGAATTTCGGATGTGCGTTTGGCTGTGGAAGCGGGAGCTCAAACTGCTGAACAGTTCGGGCAGTTTGTTTCTAAGTTGGTGATTCCTAGACCTTTGGCTAATTTGGAAGTGGTTTTACCGATCGGCTTTCGGCTGACTGAACTTTCCGAAAGTGGCAATTATTCTCGGCTTAGCAATCAGGCGATCGGTTTGCTCGAAACCCGGGGATTTCCCGCAATGGTCGGTGCTTGCGATGCTATGCTCAAATCCGCAGACGTACACTTGGCAGCTTACGAGAAAATTGGCGCAGGTTTGTGCACGGCAATTATTCGGGGTGCAGTTGCAGATGTAGCAGTAGCCGTAGAAGCCGGGATGTACGAAGCTGAGCGAATTGGCGAGTTGAACGCCGTGATGGTAATTCCGAGGCCTTTGGAAGATTTGGAACAAACTTTACCGCTGGCGAGTTGCTGGATCGAACACCGTAAACCTGTGATGATGCCCGTCTCGGTTAAGGAAAAGGAACAAGAATTGATCGAACTTCCAGATTTGGAGAAATTGACTGTTTATGTGGAAGAGGAAATCAATCGGTAATTGGTAATTACGCAACAAAAGTTGGTAGAGACGTACTGCCGCAAATAATGAGACGAAGTTTGTTAAAAAAAATAGAGAGTTTACTCGGTAGGACTGCGGGCAACAATTTATACTGAATAGCGGTATCAAAGTTAATTTGGCGAACGAGCCGATCGCCCCCGCATCAAGAGACACACAGCACCAAGTAAAACTAGACTTTTGAGCTCCAGTCGATCGTCGGGTAAACAATCGAACTGACTAATAAGTAAATCCAGCCGACGTGCAGAGCCTTTCAACAGGATTTAACTACTGTTAAAATAAACCAAAAATCCTGTTTAGGGTAGATTGCCGGGAATCATTTAAGACTTACTCTGACCGCAGGTGGATGTTCTTTCAACAGATTAACGGCTGTCGAACTCAAAACTGACTGCACAGGAATCAACCCCCAGCATCAAGCAATCCTGAAAGTTGACCTATGAACCTCAAACAATTTTACAAGCGCGGTTTGCACAGCGCCAAGAAAGGAAACTATGAAGCAGCACTTGAGGACTTCGCTCAGATACTGCAAGTCAATCCCGCCGATGCCAAAGCCTACAACAATCGTGGCTTGGTTTACTATTACATGAAAGACTACCAAAAAGCGATCGCAGACCTCAGCCAAGCCCTAGATATCAATCCTAATTTCTTCGAGGCTTACTTGAATCGAGGCAATGCTTGGCGTCATCTCGGAGAACACGAAAAAGCCATTGAAGATCTCAACTGCGCTTTGGCAAATAAGCCTAACAGCCACGCTATCTACAACAACCGGGGACTTGTACTTGCTAATTTAGGAAATTACGAAGAAGCAATAGAAGACTACAATCGAGCTCTATCTCTCAATTCCCACAATTATAAAACCTATTACAACCGGGGGCGCGCTTACTACCTTTTGGGAGAAAAAGAGGCCGCAACAGAAAACTTTAACGAAACGCTGCGGTTGAATCCAAAATATATCAAAGCTTACATAAATCGAGGTCTCTGTTACCACCAATTAGGAGACAATACGCAGGCGATCGCCGATTACAACACTGCACTCGGCATCGATCCACAAAATGTTTATGCCTATTATAACAGAGGTTGCGTTCGCTATAAATTAAAACAAATGCAGCTTGCAATTGAAGACTTTGACAAAGCAGTGGAACTAGAACCCAACTATGTTAAAGCTTATCTGAACCGGGGTTTAGCGCTGTATAAACTTGGAGATGTGACGGCAGCAAATAAGGATTTTTACCATGTAATGTGTATTAATGCTGAAGCTTATTTATACTACCAAGCCCAGCGTTGTACGCCTGATATTAATTCATACTTCAAGGAAGCGCCCCAAGTAGAACTTAATAATGCTGCCGAATACTACAACACAACATTAAATACGATGTCAACTTCCTTAAGTTCCGCAGCCTTGAACGCGGTCTGGAATCAAGAAGATTTGGAGAACCGAGACTCGATTATCTGTGAAGGTGAATTTATTAATGATTGATTTAGGAATAAGGAAGAAGGAAGAACAGGACTTACGAATGAGTTAATTTTTACACTATCGGTACTTGTAAGATGTTTAGGCGGTGGTTGCACTACTAGGTTAATAAAAAATTAGGATCTGTAAAAAGAGAAGTAGAAGTGAAGTCAAAAAACAAAGGAAAGCTCACAATTCAATGTGATGAAATGTGGTCATTTGTAGGTAATAAGGATAACAAGCAGTGGAAAGAGGTGGCAATTGAAGCATCAAATTTCATAAACTGTAGGAGTGTATATTGGCAAAAGAGAGCAAGCTGGCGCTCAAGGATTATGGGATTATTGTGCGACCTGTTCCAGACTCACTGTGCCGTAAGTTATACAGACTTTGGGAATGGATTTTGTGCGACAGGATGGAGAATCCAGGTTTCAAGCGCCCGATTTTAATCGTGGATCAAAAAAATCTTTCGTTACTGAAAACCATCACTCCAGGCATGGGGTATTCTGAATTCTAAATTCTGTCTTCTGACTCCTTCTCATTTTTTCCGATCCAGGCATTTTCCCACTCTAAAGAAACATCTTCCTGCTGAGCTTTTTGAGGAGAGTCGTTGGGGTTTCACCTCACCCCCGGACAAACTGGTGACGCGAGCAGGAGGCGACCAACTGCCGCCGTTCCTCGTGGCGCATACACTGCTGCCTAACAAGGGCTATGATCCAGATCAGCGTGTGATTGACCGCCTCAATGCCGAGGGGGAGAGCGCCATGATTTGACAAAAGCCGCAATTGCAACACCCTGGAAACTTACGAGGCTCAATTGTACAAAGCCCGTCATTTGATTGAGAACTTTTTCCCCAAGCTCAAGCAGTATCAGGCAATCGCGACGCGCTATCACCCTAGGGCGGTGAACTTTCCCGCGTGCGATTCTTCGGGCTGCTGCGGTCATCTGGTTGAATTGATGACACCCCCTAAATTAACTTGACAGTGCCGTAAACTAATATGCCTGACCTCTTGAGCACCTTCTTTTCAACTAATTTCATTCCTCACGGGCATTGTTACCTCTGGAAACCGGGGTTAGTCTGGCTGCACATAACGTCCGATGCCTTGACTACCCTCGCTTATTACTCGGTGGCGGTTGCCATTGTTTACTTTACAAATGAACGTAAGGATCTGCCTACCCACACGGTGACGCTGCTGGTAGGTTTCTTTTTTATCTTTGCCTTATGTGGCACAACCCACCTGATCGAAGTAGTGACACTTTGGCACCCCATTTATTGGGTTTCAGGACTGATCAAAGCTGTCACTGGTGTTTGGTCTTTCTATACGTTCACCTTTTTACTGATTCCCTTAATTCCAGTGGCACTCGATACGCCCAGTCCAGCCCAACTCGCCCTTACAAACCAGGAACTAGAAGAGAGTCGCCACCGTATCCAGGCGATTAATCTGGAGCTAGAGCAACGGGTGCAGGAACGCACTGCCCAACTGGAAGCGTCTAATCGCACCAAAGACGAATTATTGAGCCGTGAACAAATAATTCGGGCAGAGGCAGAGGCCGCCAACCGTGCCAAGGATGAGTTTCTCTCGATTCTTTCTCATGAACTCAGAACTCCTCTTAACGCGATCTTAGGGTGGTCAACGATGTTACGGCTGAAAAACCTGAGTGAGGATAAGGTGGCGCGGGCTTTGGAGACGATCGAGCGAAACGCAAAGTCTCAAGCCCAGCTCATCGAAGATATCCTCGATGTTTCTCGCATCATCACGGGTAAACTGCGCCTCCGAGTCCGTCCTGTCAACCTCGTGCCGGTGATTGAATCGGCGATTGAGTCTGTACACTTGGCGGCTGAGGCAAAGTCAATTCGCCTGCAAAGCGTGCTCGATGCTGAAGTTGGCCCGCTCTTGGGTGATGCCGATAGGTTGCAGCAAGTTGTGTGGAATCTACTTTCTAACGCCCTCAAATTTACGCCTAAAGACGGGCGAGTCCAGATTGGTTTGCAGCGGGTTAATTCCCATGTTGAAATTACTGTCAGCGACACTGGAGCAGGTATCAGTTCGGACTTTCTACCGTTTGTCTTTGATCGCTTCAGCCAGCACGACAGCACGACTACTCGCAGTTATGGGGGGTTGGGTTTAGGGTTAGCCATTGTGCGTCAATTAGTTGAATTACATGGCGGGACTGTAACGGTAGTGAGTCCAGGGATAGGACAGGGGGCGACCTTTACAGTCAAATTGCCCGTGATGATTATCCATCTACCACCCAGCGATCTAGAGCCATTAAACTCACTCGTCGAGGCGAAGGGGATGTTTCAGGCCTCGCCAACCCTTGAAGGCTTACAAATCTTAGTGGTAGAGGACGAGGCTGACGCGCTAGAGTTGCTGAGCACCATTCTCGCAAAGTATGGTGCTGATGTCATGGCTGTTGCTTCGGTCAAGGAGGCCTTGACCATTATCGAAACCGCAACCGATCGCAGCCCTGATGTTTTAGTGAGCGATATTGGGATGCCGGATGAGGATGGCTACTCCCTGATCCGCAAGTTGCGTCAACTTGAAGCGCAGCGGGGCGGTAGGCTACCCGCGATCGCGCTGACGGCTTATGCCCGGAATGACGATCGTCAGCAGGCATTATTAGCAGGTTTTCAGATGCATTTGACCAAACCCGTAGATGCTGCGGAGTTAGTGGCGGTGGTGGCCAGCCTCACCGGACGTACAAGCAGGTGCTAAAACCCAGGTGTTCAAGAACAAATGTTGCGTTTGAGAATAATGGGCTTCTTGTCAGCTTGGGGTGAAGGCTAGGGGTTGTGGCAAATCAAGCTTGTGAGTGTCGTCAGCAGGACAAACGTCTGTTAACTTGATTCAGGTAACAAGTCTACTGTATCTAGGATAGGAACCACTCAGAGTGGTTATCGAGTAGAGCCTGTATGAGTGCTAGATTCTCTAGGGTGCGAATTTCGACTTTTGGGGATTGCGGTCGGGAATTAGGGCATCGCATTGTTTGCACGATCGAGCCAAGCATTCACTCCCGGGTCGGCGAATTTTTCCATCAACCGCTGGTTAATTTCCGACTCCGCAGGCCTGGGAAAGTGGAGCATTACTAACTCTTCAATTGTTGGGAGCAGTCGAGCGAACTTTAACATTTTGATTCCCGTGTTTGGGAGCGCATTGTGACATATATTAAAGCAGATTTACTTTCATTTTACTCTTCTCATAAACCAAATAAACTCTCTGTACTAATATCTAGCGCCTTATCAAAAAAATCTCATCAGCCGGGTTTGTTGACTAATACCATTTTGCCAAATAAGTGCTACAATGTCAGGTCAGAAAATTAAGGGATTTTTTATGAAGGTCAACTATCAAGA
>NZ_JAUBPS010000164.1:0-1656 GCF_036700865.1 Microcoleus sp. S13C4 | reverse complement strand
AGCGCGACACGATGTCGCATGTTGTGAGTGAGGAGGTGACTTCTCTAGGTTAGTGTCCAAACCTATCCTCAATCTCCAAGGGCATCACTGGTAACGGTGGGGTCTTTTGCAAGGAGGTAACGTCTAAGGAGCGTCCAAGCCATTTGGACAAACCGGGCAAGAGGAAGACTGAATGGGTGAACGCAAGTGAATCTCTGATGAGGCTGCGTGACGTCTGGTCATCGAAATATGGCTGATACGGTGATGAAGGGACAATGAACCTCGGTCTTACCAACCGAGGCACGGAATTCGGTCTTATGAATCGAATTCGAGGACACCCCGTCCCCGCAGTAAAGGAGACACCCTCTTCAGTTGCATCTCTAACATGTGGAACGTGGTAACCCCAATGGGGTCTGGATTTCCAGTAGGTCAACCGCAAGGACGACTGAATTCCCCAGTGGGACAGGGATGACCCAAGAAGCGAACGCCAGTAAGCCGAAAGGCAAAGGAAATCCATAACCTGCTGGATAGGGCAATACCCAACCTAAAAGGGTGCTGACGTGGGTCAGGTGAATTACCCAAAGACTTCTGTAATGATTTCTCACTCAGGGGCAAGTTAGATGCAAAGCATTGCTTTAGCAAACGGAACCAAAGGGCAAACCGATTGGAACGCCATTAACTGGCGCAAAATCAATCGGACTGTCAGGAATTTGAGACAGAGAATCTTTCGGGCGACCACAGAACGGAACTATCAAAAGGTACGTTCGCTTCAAAAGCTAATGCTACGAAGCTATGCCAACATTCTGATGAGTGTTCGCAGAGTGACGCAGCAGAACGCAGGTAGAAATACGCCAGGAATTGACAAAGTAGTGGTGAAAACTCCTACAACCAGAGGCAAATTGGTCGATGAATTATCGGCTTTCACCCTTTGGAGAGTAAAACCTGCGCGTCGGGTGTACATACCGAAAGCAAATGGAAAACAACGCCCACTGGGAATCCCTGTTGTCAAAGACAGATGTCTTCAAGCAATGGTCAAGAACGCTCTTGAACCAGAATGGGAGGCAAATTTCGAGGGAACCAGCTACGGATTCCGCCCTGGTAGAAGTTGTCACGATGCCATTGAGAAGATCTTCGGCTTAGCTCGACCAAATAAACGGAAGAAATGGGTCGTAGATGCTGACATCAAAGGCGCATTTGACAATATCAGCCATGAATTCTTGCTCAAGGCAATTGGTGAAGTCCCTGGTCGGGAACTGATTAAACAATGGCTCAAGGCAGGATACATGGAACAAGGAGTTTTTCATGAAACGGATAGTGGAACTCCCCAGGGCGGCGTGGTGTCCCCCTTGTTGGCTAACATTGCCTTGCATGGAATGGAGGAAGCCATTGGTGTCAAATACGACTCCAGAGGTCAGTCTATTGGAAAGCGAGCAATCGTTCGTTATGCGGACGATTTTGCAGCATTCTGTGAGTCTAAAGAAGATGCCGAAGAAGTGATTGAAATCCTAAAAAGTTGGTTGCAACAAAGAGGGTTAGAGCTATCAGCCCAGAAAACCAAAATTGTTCATCTGAGTGAGGGATTCGACTTTCTAGGCTTCAACATCAGACACTACAGAGCCGAAAAAACCTCTAAAACAGGTTGGAAGCTGCTGATTAAGCCAAGCAAGGAATCGGTAA